>CAYTJC010000030.1:0-11367 GCA_964437875.1 uncultured Dysgonomonadaceae bacterium | reverse complement strand
GTCAGTTTATTGAACTTCACCATAACAAGGTGAAAGATGAATTTGTAAACTTCCCAAAACCACAAGATATGGGCAACCATGAAGAGGTCCGCTGGGCAGCACTTACAAATAATAGTAATGAGGGTGCACTATTTATTGCTAATGAAGATATGTCGGTAACAGCTTTGCAGTACTCAGCGAAAGATCTTACGTTAGCTCCACATCCTTATGAATTGCCTAAAGCAGGTGATACTTACTTACACCTAGATGCTGGTGTAACGGGTCTTGGTGGTAATAGCTGCGGACAAGGTGGCCCACTTGAGCATGATAGAGTGAAGGCTGTAAATCATGACTTTGGATTTATTATTCGCCCTGCTACTTCTCAGTTGGCTGATGATGCTATGGTGAAACCTGCAGGTGATATGCCTCTTAGTATCACACGTGCTCGCAATGGTGATGTGACAATTAGCTCAGGGATGGAGAATGCGGAAATTCTGTTTACTCTAGACAAATCTAAACCTGCCGATTATACTTCTATCATTCCACTTCGTGATGGTGGTGTGGTTACTGCTTGGTACAAAAATAA
Organism: uncultured Dysgonomonadaceae bacterium; assembly: GCA_964437875.1. Taxonomy (GTDB): domain Bacteria; phylum Bacteroidota; class Bacteroidia; order Bacteroidales; family Dysgonomonadaceae; genus UBA2632. Next base: position 10,802 of record CAYTJC010000030.1, on the reverse strand, counting down.
TCCTGAACTGAAAGTTGCAATGACTTTCTCTAAAATAGAAACAGTTCTTTTGGAGGTTATCTCAGCAAGTAGCGAAGAAGCTGGTAGCGGAAATGCTACTCATCTGGTAGATGGCAACACAAATTCTAACTGGCACACTATGTACTCAGTTACTGTTGCAAAACATCCACACTGGGTTGATCTTGATGCAGGTGAAGTAAAAGAAATCAAAGGTTTCACTTATCTTCCACGTCAGGACGGACCTAATGGTACAGTTAAGGATTTCACTATCCACATTAGCATGGATGCGAAAGAGTGGGGCGAACCTATTCACAAAGGTCAGTTTGGCAAAGGAAGCAACGAAAAGAAAGTGATGTTCGATAAACCAGTAAAGGGTCGTTACATCCGTTTCACTGCACTGAGCGAACAAAATGGGCAAGACTACGCTTCGGGTGCCGAAATTTCAGTACTTGCAGATTAGTAAAATTTAGTATACACTACTCGCGCCGATTTCCGAATCTGGCTTGCCCGTGAAATTAAAAACAATATTTCACTGGGGTGTGTTGCGTAGCAAAAGAAATTTTAAATTGTATTTAGTTACGTGACACGTGCTTTGCAAAAGTACACGAACGGTATTATAAAAAAGGTTGGAGCTGTAGCTTCAGCCTTTTTTTTATGCTAAAGGGTAGGGTAGCAAATTGGCGCGATTGGGAATAACACCATGCTAAAGGATTCGCGCCGTAGCGGCGAGTTACCAGAATATTCTAACAGATTCTTTACTACCTGTCCCATGAAATTTCGCTCTATTTCATCGGGACGTGTCAGAATGACAGGGGCATTTGTAGTGGCCGACCTGAGTGTCGGCCATTGGTATATCAACCACATCCCTGTGAAATAATAGTAGATTTCACAGGGCAGGCCGGAAATCGGTGGCAGCGGCTGCCCTGCAAATAGATTCTGCAATATTTTACCGCCTTTCGACAGGCTCAAGGACCGCACACTATTTCAACATTCCTAACCGTCCTCAATCAACACCGCACTTAATTCTTAATTCTCACCTCTTAATTCAATTCTCTTTTCAATAATCGGCACCATCTATTTTTACAATGGTTCAAATATTTGTTTTACATTTGTAAATAACTCGAAGTTTTATTAGACAACAACTCAGACAACAACTCAAACGATGATACAATTTTTAAAAAGTAAAGGAATCTCTCTTTCTCCCAAAGTTTACTTTGTGGATGCTCTTAGCTATATGGCACTTGGACTTTTCTCCTCTCTGCTGATTGGATTGATTATAAAAACATTGGGGCAGCAGTTACATATAGCATCCTTTATGGAAATGGGACAGTTTGCCATGGACCCCAAAATTGTGGGTGCGGCTATAGGGGTAGCAGTTGCTTATAGTTTGAAAGCTCCGCCCTTAGTTCTCTTTTCAGCAGTATTTGCTGGAGCATTTGGAGGCTCATTGGGTGGTCCTGCTGGAAGTTATGTAACTGTTTTATTTGCAACGGAATTGGGGAAGTTGATATATAGGGTTACTAAAATTGATATTATTGTAGTTCCACTAGTTGTAATCTTGGTTGGATATTATGTTGGTGCTTTTGTGGGGATTCCTATCGACGAGTTAATGACCTCACTGGGTGCTTTGGTGAATTGGTCAACCGAGCAACAGCCTTTTCTTATGTCTGTTTTGGTTGCTACTATTATGGGATTGTCGCTTACAGCACCTATTTCGAGTGCAGCAATTGCTTTTATGCTAGGATTGGATGGACTGGCAGCAGGAGCTGCAGTAGTTGGCTGTTCTGCACAAATGATAGGGTTTGCAAGTATCAGTTATCGAGAAAATGGAATTAGTGGATTAATAGCACAAGGATTGGGTACCTCAATGCTACAAATCGGGAACATTGTACAGAATCCACTCATTCTTCTTCCTCCTACTTTGGCAGGAGCAGTTACTGCACCTATTGCTGTGGGTGTATTCAGAATGACCAATAACGAAGCAGGTGCTGGAATGGGAACAAGTGGTTTGGTTGGCCAATTTATGGCATTTGAAACAATGGGTTTCTCTATGAGCACACTATTTATGGTTCTTCTTTTTCACATTTTAATTCCTGCAACAATAAGCTTATTATGCTTTTATTTTATGCGTCAGAAAGGATGGATTAAAACAGGTGATTTATTACTACATTACGAATAAAAAGAATTGTATTTTTAATTTATTCCTATCAGAGACGGTTGTATTGTGCGATTTAAACTATCAATAACACAATGCGAAAGAATGCGTCTTGTTGTGGCCAAGGCCTCTCTTTTCAATAATCGGCGGCATCAATTCTTCACCAATGGGGCAAGTTTGAAACCCATTTTTTTTATGTCCAAATATTTATTTCACTATGCTACACACCAATTCGGTAATCGGCACCAGCAGCGAGCAATGTCGTTAGAAATCGGTGCGAGCCAATAATTCTTTGGATATAATTCTCTATCTCTTGAAAAACTATTAACTTTGAGATGTAGAAAAAAATAAATTATTTATAAAAACGATATACAATGAAATCAGACATTCAGATTGCTAAGGAAGCTAAGTTGATTAAGGCCAAAAGTGTTGGCGAGAGAATTGGTATTGTACGTGACGAGATACAAAGTTTTGGACGTCACATGGCTAAAGTTCCAATTAATTTAATTGATCAGAAGAAAGTTGACAAGAGTAACCTTATCTTGGTTACTGCTATTACGCCTACAAAAGCGGGAGTAGGTAAAACTACTGTATCTATTGGTTTGGCACTAGGTCTTAACAAGATTGGAAAGAATGCTATAGTTACATTGCGTGAGCCCTCGTTAGGTCCAGTTTTCGGTATGAAAGGTGGAGCTGCAGGAGGTGGCTACTCGCAGGTGTTGCCAATGGAGAATATCAACTTGCACTTCACAGGCGACTTTCATGCTATTACCTCGGCACACAACACTATTTCGGCATTGCTTGATAACTATATAATGCGAAACCAAGGCTGTGAAAAGAGAATCAAAACAGTGTTGTGGAAACGTGTTTTAGATGTTAGTGACCGTAGCTTGCGCTATATTACCACAGGCTTAGGTCCTGGAAACGGTATTCCTGCAGAGGCTGGTTTTGATATTACTGCAGCATCGGAGCTAATGGCTATTCTTTGTTTGGCTGAAGATGAGGCAGACTTACGCCGTAGGATAGAAAATATATTATTGGGATATACACACGATGATGAACCATTTACAGTTAAAGACTTGGACATTGCAGGTGCCATTACTGTATTGATGAAAGATGCTATTAATCCTAACTTAGTGCAAACTACAGAAAACACCCCAGCATTTGTGCATGGTGGCCCGTTTGCTAATATTGCTCATGGTTGTAACTCAGTGTTGGCTACAAAAATGAGTATGAGTTATGGCGATTATGTAATTACTGAAGCGGGGTTTGGTGCTGACTTAGGTGCGGAAAAGTTTTATAACATTAAATGCCGTAAGAGTGGCTTGTCGCCTAAATTAACGGTGATTGTGGCAACTGCACAAGGTTTGAAAATGCATGGTGGAACCCCTGAACAGGAGATAAAAAATGAAGATATAGCAGGTCTGACAAAAGGCCTAGACAATCTAAAGAAACATTTAGAGAACTTAGCTTCATTTGGTCAAACAGTATTGGTGGCATTCAATAAGTATGCTACAGACACTGAAGAAGAGATTGGTATAGTAAGAGATTTTTGTAAACAAAACAATGTTTACTTTGCTATAAACGAGGCTTTTGCAAAAGGTGGTGAAGGTGCTATTGATTTGGCCAATGCAGTAGTTGAAGCTATTGAAAACAATCCATCTAAACCTCTTAGTTTTACCTATGACGATGATGATACTATTGAGCAAAAGGTAGAGAAAATTGCAACTAAAATCTATGGTGCACGTGATGTGGTGTTTAGCGAAAAAGCAATGAAAACATTGAAGAGAATAGCGGGGTCGCCTCTCTCCAAATTCCCTGTTTGTGTTGCCAAAACTCAATATTCGTTTTCTGCAGATCCAAAAGCTTATGGTGTGGCCACAGATTTCCGATTTAAGATTAATGATATTGTAATTAATCAAGGTGCAGAGTTTATTGTGGCCATTGCAGGAGAAATGATGCGTATGCCAGGTCTACCAGCTAGTCCACAAGCCACTCGTATTGATGTGGTAGATGGAGAAGTTTATGGATTGAGTTAATTGTAGAAATAGGTGTCACTAGAATGTGATACAATACTAGAGACAAAAAAACAAGTAATGAAACAGAAACTTAATATTGTCCTATTATTAGTTCTGCTAATTGTGTTTCCTGAGAGTTTAAATTCTCAGGAAACATCTATTGCAGACAAAGATGAAGCAATATTTAATGAATATGTTTCCTATATTGCTTCATTTAAAACAGCATTATTAGAAACTATTTTAGAGAAGACTGCTCGGTTTTTTATAGGTACTCCTTATGTTGCACATACGCTTGATGGTAGTATGGATGAGGCATTGGTGGTGAATCTGAGAGAATTAGATTGTGTTACTTTTGTGGAGAATGTGTTGGCCCTCTCTTTTGCTGCTCGCAGCAATAATCTTACCATGGATTACTATAAAGAAAGATTGACTGAGATACGCTATCGAAACAATGAAATAAGTGATTATGCTTCTCGATTGCACTACACTTCCGATTGGATATTTGAAAACCAGAAAAACAACTTGCTTGAAAATGTGAGTAAGCAACTTTCGGGATTGAAAGAGACGAAGCGGATTGATTTTATGTCTTCGCATCGTTCTGCTTATAAGCAGTTGGCAGATGATGATGCCATGTTGAGTAAGATTGTGGAAATAGAGAATAGCATCAACAATAGGGGAGGTTTTTACTATTTACCAAAAGAATTGATTGCTGAGAATGCAAAAGAAATTCCTCAGATGGCTGTTGTTGGCTTTGTTACTTCTATTGATGGTTTAGACACTACACATGTAGGATTTGCATACCATGAAAAAAACGGTGAGAATGGCAAGCTTACTTTCATTCATGCGTCTAGCGGAAAAATGGAAGTTGAGATTGAGACAAAATCATTGAGCGATTATTGTAATTCTCATAAAAACTGTAAAGGGATAATAGTAGCTAAGGTGCTGTGAAATAATCTGTAAATATATTATTCATCATCATTTGACGTATTTTCATCGTCATCATCTGCCTCAGATCTCTGTAATAACCAGTCTGTTTTGAAGGTTGTGTTCACAATCCAGATTGTGATGGTACATATCATTGTTTCCCAAAAGAGTCCTAATCCAGCCAGACTCCCTAACGCTGCGCTACACCACACTGTGGCAGCTGTTGTTAGTCCTTGTATATTGCCCTTATGATGCAAAATAACTCCTGCACCTAGAAAACCAATTCCTGTAACTATTTGACCAATAATACGCGTAGGATCTGTTCCATTGTGATCGGATAATGACACACTGATGAGAACATACATGCAGGCACCCATTGCTACCAACGTATTGGTGCGAATTCCTGCACTCTTTTTGCTGCGCTGTCTCTCCAAGCCAATAAAGCCTCCTGCTACTATAGCGATTAATAGGCGTAGGGCAAATGTTGCTATTGTCATATATAATTCTGTTTTACTATCAATATAACAATTTTATATCTAATAAAGTTATACTTGTTGATAAATATCTCAAATTGGGTTTGTAAGTTACCTTAAGAGATCGTGCATCACAGTGGAAGGTAGTGGGGGAAATTACTTATTTGCCATAGATGGATATGATGTAGAGCAGAGATTGAAATCGTATTAAAGTTGCTTTTAATAAAACCTTTTAGCCAAACAAATTGAATATTGTTTTATTTGTAATGTGATTCAATATACTTGACTACTTCAGTATGTCCGTTTGCTTTGGCAAAATCTAAAGATGATTCGCCATCAACATCAACCATTTCAAGGTCTGCTCCATTGTTGACTAATACCTTGAGCACTTCTAGCTGACCTTCAGCAGCAGCCATCATTGCAGCAGTCCAATTTTGCTCATCATCTGTAATATTTGGTTCAGCTCCTGATTTTAACAAAATCTCTACTGTTGACACAAATGGGCCAGTAGATGCATACATGAGAGCCGTGCGATTGATTGCATCACGCATGTTAAGATCAGCACCTTTATCAATGAGAAATTTCACTATTTGTCTATGTCCATTAAATGCCGAAAGCATCAACATAGTTCTTTTGTTTTCATCGATTGTATTTACATCAAAACCGTTTTGCAATGCAACTTCAACAGTATTGAGTTTACCATTTAATGCAGCTTGCATAATTTGATCTGTATTATATTTAACTTCGGGGGTATTGGCTGTCGTTTGTTTAGTTAGAACTTCTTTTGTGTTTCCCGATCTTTCTGACTCGTTAGTAGAGTTGCAGCTGTAAACTAAAGCTAATGATATAATCATTACTGCTAAAAGATGTATTTTGATCATAGTAACGTTTTTTGTTTTTATTGAGAAATATAAAATTACTATATTTAAATGGGATACAAACTATTTTGGAGTTTTAATATCTATAATCTGAAAAACGGAAAGAGGCATTATATACTTCCTATATATTACACCTCTTTCTAAACCAACATTATAAAATTAAAAACTTGTTTATTCCATAGACTTTTTGTTCTATACAATTATTTTTCTTGAAAAATTTCTTATTCTTTTATTGTATCAATGCTTTTGCCCAACAGATGAAGGTCAGTTCCTCTTCCCACTTCAGTAGAGTTTTCGCCTATCCAGCCATTTTCTTGATCTACTCCAGTATATACTTTTACGAAGTTGATTCCTGGTAGGTTTGCATTATTGCCATCTCTGTCTATAGCCCAATCAATATCTATAGCAGATTGGTCGTCTATATTCGAATGATTGTCAACATATCCATAGTTGAATGATTTCAAACTAAAGTTATCTCCTTTTCCACTTTCATCAAAGCTGTTTTGAGCTAAACGAATACCACTAAATATAATTTTATCATCGTTTATCCATAATGGATAATAAGATTGCCTGTGAGTTTTGTTTTTTGCTTTGTATCCCTCTTTACCAATATTATTTGTCCAGTGAATATAATTTTTGATATATGCACCTCCATCACCAACTTCAGGTTCTTCTTGAGCTATCTCGTCTGGTGTTTCACTTTTTGGTTTGTGATAGGTCATCTCATAGTTGCGATAAGTTTTCATATCGCTTCCTTTTTCCAGCGCCAATTGATACCACTCTTCATTTTCTGCAGTGAAATTAGCACTACCTTTTATTTCGTACCATTCATCATCGGGTTTTCCGTTTCCGTTAACATCATACGACACCATCACAATACCTGGTTCACTGCTGTTTGCAAATGCATTTCCCTCAATACGGAAATCTTTTTTGCCTGCCACATTCAAAACAGTGTGATCAAAACCAAAAACTACATATCCGCCCCAACCACCTAAGGTAATCATACTTGTATTTTCTCCCACTAAAGCTGTTGCTGCTTTTGCTACCATATCATCATATGTATCACCCTCTTCATACTGGGGCATCGTATTTACAAACTGTCCTGGAGCAGGATTGTACTCAAATACTTTGGATATATACGGTGAAAAATCATTTGTTTCTGGATTGCCATTATTTAATGTTTCGTCATCACTACACGAAGCAAATACCGCAAAAACAATTAGTAAGGAGAGAATAATTCTCTGTTTCATAATTCAATTAGTTTTATAATTAATTTTATTTATATACTGGTAGTAGTGCAAAATGACCAGGTATATCCCCTGCCCTCACACTCCACTTTTTCTTTCCGTTTTTATCAAAACAATACAATATACCTGGCGTCACATAATTGCTGGCATCAGTAATATATACTTCTTTGGTTTCGGGATTTACCATAATACCATAGGGTTTTACAATCTCTAGGTTAGTACCATCAGTAATTATCTTTCTATTAAGAACTTTGCGGGTTTTAGTATCTACTATATTGTATGAGTATGTCCAATCTCCCGTGTAGTGATTAAACTCTGTTCCGTAGGTATAAAGCAAGTCATCGTCTATCCAATAGTCGCTGGCTGCAATTTCAATTGTATCTGTTATTTGTTGCTGGTCTTTGTCTAAAAAAAATAGACGGGCAGGCAAATCCTTATGATCACCACGCGAACTAACCCAGAGATTGCCTCGCTTGTCAGCTTTTATACGTTCTAAGTTGTAAGCAACATCTATGCGTTTCTCTTCTTTGAAGGTGGCTATGTCTATTACCGACACAGTTCGCTCATAGTTTGCTGTACTGCCAGCACCCATATAACCGCCCGAGTTGGCAACATATATTTTACCTTCCACTATCTCCAACTCGTCAGGCTGAAATCCCACCAAACAACGGTCTTCTTGTTGCAACGTTGCAGTGTTTATCTTAGCTACATAGCCTATTTGTTGGTAGTTAGGATCTATAATTACTGGTCCTGCATAAGAAGTAACATAGGCGTAGCCATCGTGAAACTTAATGAACCTGCAATTGGGAATATCTATTTGTCCAATTCTCTTGGTTGTTGCAGCATCCATCACCTCCACTTTGTTAGAAGTGTTGATTACTGCATAGAGTTTGCCATTATAAATGCCAATATCGTTGCCTACATCCCCTAGTTCTTTGGGAACATTTGGGTTTACTTCGGCATAAATATTGCGTGTGTACACACTGGTTTCAAAATTGTAGAAATCGAGGGTTGCTTTATTCGTTCCCATGTTTCCTTCATTGAGCAAATAAAACCCTTTGTATCCATCTATTTCGCCAGGGTTACCCAAGTCGATGTCTTCTGATAAAACCAATTCAACATCTCCGCGACAAGCCGATAAGCTTATCAGGAATGATAGAAGGATGAGTGATAATATTGTTTTTATGTTGTACATTGTTTGTATCTTTTTCATATCTCGAATGTGAGTGATAGTTTGTAATTTCGTTGTGGCATGGGGTAGTTGTGCACCACTTCAAAGTCTTGCCCCAATAGATTGTTGACCTCTGCGCTTACTCTGAATTTCATGTTCTTATACTCCATGTTCTTTATCAGCGCTATGTCGCTGGTATACCACGGCTGCTCATAGTTATCTTGTATGTTTGCCGATGATTGATAGCGCTCGCCCACATAGATAAAACTATAGTTGATTTGCCAAGTTTTATAATTGACACTTGCAATGGCCGATCCAGAGTGCCAAGGAATGTAGGCTATTTGTCCACCATAAGTGATGGCTTGCAACTGTGCGCTTGTGTACTCTGTGAAATCTTGTGCCTTCTGATAAGTGTAGGTCAGTTTCAAATTGAGAAACAGATCTTTGTAGGGCTCCAACACAGCAGAAGTAGTTATATCCGCACCACGAATCTCCACATTACCATAGTTTATCATCATCCACCGGAATTGACCACTACCTTTGGGTATAGCCACAATTTTATCGGTAATTTCGTTGTAATAAGCATCTGCTTGCAGGTGTGCTTCCTTGACCAATTTGTTTTTAAACGATTTTGAATATTGAAAACCGAGGTTGTATTGATGCGTAAACTCAGGTTTTAGTAGCGAGCTGTTTATATCTGTGTAGTACAAATCGTTGAATGTGGGCATCCTGAAGATGTTTTTATAGAACGCCCTTATGTTTAGGCTATGATGTGCAAAAGGTTTGTAGGATAGAAACAATGCGGGAGAAAACTCATGCTTGTTGGGTGCAGCTTTTCTAGTTTGATTCTCAGAGGAAGTACCTCTGCTAGTGCTTTCGTTTACAAAAGTACCCAATGCGCTTCCTTGCAACTTCACATTGCCTAGTTCGAGCGCACTAGCAAGTGCCACCAATGTTGTTAAACGTTTGGGGAAAGTAAAACCCTCCATGTTTGATGTTAATGTATTGTACTGCAAATCGGCTGCCAATGATATATCCCAATTGGGTAGAATAGTATATCTATTGGCAAGCGATAGGTAGAAATCTTGTTGGCGATAGCTATTATCAACCAACATCAAGGTAGTGTCGGGGTTGTAGTAGCGCATGTAGTCATTGGCATACTTTGCATTGGCTAGCAATTCGTAGTTGTTGCCAAATCCTTTCTGAAGAGAGGCTTGTGTGAAAAAGCTGCGATCCCATTGACGTTGTGGATTCATCCAACGGTTATTTATAATAGCACCAGGAATTCCGCGCTCAGAGTTGTAGAAATAGTTTTTCCACTTCCAATGTCCTTGCTCTAACAGTCCATACAATCCTGTTTCTAAACGTACCGACTCAATGTCTCCATTTTCTCTAATGGCAGTGGTGTCAGACGCTACCTCTGATGTGCCAGGAAAAACCCGTTTGTATCTGTATTTGTATTTACCCGACGAGTTGATATACTCGCCGTTGATAGAGGCACTTATGTCGTCACTTATTTTATGCTCGTAGAGCAATGATGGATTCACCAGATCGAAAGAGCCAGTCTTAAAGACAGCTTTGAGATTACTCTTCTTACCATTTTCGAACCTTGGTGTGCGCGAGCGCAAATAGACCCCACTTGATGAGCCATAATCTTTTGCAGTTTGCAGTATATCGCTCTTCTGGCCATTATATAGAGATATCTCTTCGATATTGTCGAGGGAGAATTTCCCTAAATCAATTTGTCCATTCTGTGCATTGCCAAGCTGAATACCGTCGTAAGATATGCCCACATGATTGGTGCCCATGCTGCGCACATTAATAGATTTGAGTCCTCCAATACCACCGTAGTCTTTTATTTGCACACCCGAAAAATACCTAATAGCATCGGCAACCGAAAAGCTATTGAGTGTTTTCAACTCTTCGCCAGATAGTT
>CAYTJC010000029.1:0-11384 GCA_964437875.1 uncultured Dysgonomonadaceae bacterium | reverse complement strand
CATACTGTTTGTCTGGTCCACTTTCGCAAATCAGATGTCCATCTTGTACATACCATTTTTCTGTTCCATAAGCTTCCCAACCTGTTAGGTCTTCACCATTGAATAGACTCACTTCTTTTGTCTTGCGAGGAAGTTCTTTTATTTTTACATTCCTAAACCAAGCAGCCGAGCCATGGTCTTGCAAACAGATTACACCTTTGGTTGCTAAACCATATTCGGGAGCGTCTGTCCATTTTCCACTATTTTTACGAGCGTGCCAATCTTCTGTCCATGCTTCAAACTCTACTACTTTATCGCCATTTAGCCAATGTTCAACATGGCCATTGTCAAAAACAATTTTCGATGTATTCCATTCTCCAGCAGGCTTCACATTTGTTTTTGCAGGGTCTGGAGTATGCATTGCATAGTCAGCTGCAGTTTTTTGCCAATCTTCTAAAGGCTCTGGGAAATTATGGTCATCAATTAATTGATATTCAGGAGCAGTTACATAAGGCACTTTAAATTTAGGATTTTCTACCACATGATAGAGCACACCACTATTTCCTTCGTCAGCAATTTTCCAATCCCATATCAACTCAAAGTTTTCATATTCTTTCTTAGTTACAATGTAGCCAGTTTCATCGCTTCCATCGCCTTTGGCCTGAATGGTTCCGTCTGTCACAAACCAAGGGATTGTGAGTTCTTCGCCATTGTAGTCACGCCAATTGTCAAGAGTAGTACCGTCAAAAAGGAGCTCCCAGCCATTATCTTTTTCTGCTTGGGTGAGTTGATTGTGTGTTACACCCTCTCCACACGATGAGAAAGCAATTGCTCCTGCGAATGTCATTAGAAGTAATTTTTTGATTTTCATTATTATTTTTATTAACTAAAGATGAGTATAATCTTATTACGCAAAGATATTGATAATTTAATAATTAACTGCGATATTTGCAACAAAAAGAAAGCTACTGTGTTTGTTTAGGGTCTTTTAGAAGACAAAAGCCTTTTAAAACCGCGTAATGTAAGAGGTTTGATAATAACGCAGCTACTCAAGCTCTACATATTGTAGCACAAATCAATTTAAATTATTTGTTTTGAGAATTATAGATTTAAATAAAGAGACAGCCCCTAAGGGATTGTTTGCCACAATGGGTTTTTTCGATGGGGTTCATTTAGGTCATCGGCATCTTATCAGTCAGGTTGTGAGTGAAGCTCATCGTATTGGTCAAGAATCTGCGGTGATTACATTCCCCATTCATCCACGCAAGGTGTTAGATAAAAGCTACCAACCTCCTTTGCTGTGTGGTTTCGACGAAAAGGTGGAGCAGTTGGGCACAACCGAAATAGACAATTGTATTGTGCTAGACTTCACTCTTGAAATCTCTCAATTGACAGCCAAGGAATTTATCCAGCAGATTTTGAAAGATAAGATAGGTGTACAAACTTTATTTATTGGCTACGATCACCGATTTGGCAAAAACAGAGAAGAGGGGTTTGATGATTATCTGAAATATGGTAATGAAGTTGGCATCAATGTTATTCAAGCTACGCCCTATAAGTTTGGTAAAGAGACAGTGAGCTCTTCGCAAATAAGGTATTTGCTTGCACAAGGCGATATATCGTTGTCAAATACTTTTCTATCATACAACTACACCATTACAGGCAAAATAGTGGAAGGCTATCAAATGGGTCGTCGTATTGGTTTTCCGACAGCTAACATCAAAATGTGGGAACGTTATAAAGTAGTTCCCACCGATGGTGTTTATGCAGTGAGGGTACATATAGAAGACGATGTGCATGATGGAATGCTATATATTGGCAATAGACCAACGCTACATGATAATTCTCACACTAGTGTAGAAGTAAATATCTTCGATTTCGATGAGGATTTATACAACAAAACCTTGACTGTTGAGTTTGTCTCTTTCGTTCGCCCCGACATCAAATTCAATGGCGTTGAGCCACTTATTGCACAGATCAAAAAAGACAAAGAAACTGTGAAAGAGAAATTGAAAGGGTATGATGCGGTGCATAGAAAGTGAGTTTTTGAATTAAAAAGTTCATAGAATTCGTTGGGACTGTTAGCCCCTAGGTGTGCGTTGTGCTTTCTTCTTGTTCTATATGTTTAAATCCTTAATTGACAACATATTTGTTGTCTCACCTTGGTCCCTCTTGAAACTATTTCCAAAGGTTTTTGTTGTATTACTAAGACGAAACTGTTATTCAGCCAAAAACAAAAGAATATTATGAAGTATCAAAAACTAAACAATGGAATTGAAATACCCGTATTGGGACTAGGTGTGTTTCGCATGGAAGACGAAAAAGATGCATACAACTCGGTGCGCAAAGCCATCGAACTGGGCTATCGTCATATCGACACTGCCATGATTTACGAAAATGAAGCACCAATTGGGCGTGCCATCCGCGAAAGTGGTGTCAATCGTGATGAGCTTTTTGTTACCACAAAGCTGTGGAACGAAGATATATCCAATAACAATGCACAAAAAGCTTTTGAGACGAGTCTCCGCACATTGGGTTTAGACTATGTAGACCTCTACTTGGTGCATTGGCCCATCAAAGATAAATATGTATCTGTATGGAAAGAGATGGAAAAGATTGCCCAATCGGGCAAAGTGCGTGCAGTGGGAGTGAGCAATTATCAAGAAAACCACCTGAAAGAAATTATTGCTCTTAAATCGCTATTGCCAGCAGTCAATCAGATAGAGCTTCACCCCTATTTGTCGCAAGAGCCATTGGTTGAGTTTTGTACGCAGTACGATATCAAGATTGAATCATGGAGTCCCTTGTGTGCCAATAAGAATAACTTGCTGCAAGAACCATCATTAAAAAAGATTGGCGAGAAATATTCGAAAACTGCTGCCCAGGTTGTATTGCGTTGGAATATTGAACGAGGACTGATTGTGATTCCCAAATCATCTAACCCCGTGAGACAAGCAGAGAACATAGATGTGTTCGATTTTGAATTGACAGTCGGGGATATGCAGAAAATTAATGCTTTGAATAAGGATTTGAGGGTAGGGCCACATCCAGATGAGGTGGGATTTTAAGACGAATGATTAATGGGCACTCATTAATGAGTGTGATGCGTGTTTTATAAGAAAATACTATTGCGGGCTATTTTTTACATCGGCATAATTAAACTCACGCTCAAACCTATTTATAAAAAAATGAGTTTTTTCTCTAAACTTAGATGTTTTGTATGATACTCACATTATCCGCAAGATTGATAAATGTCAGTTTGTAAATATTAGGCAGTTATTTTTTACAATTCATTCGAATAAGTATTGTATAACAGGTGGAAATTAAATTGTAGGCCTACAATTTGGCGTTCATCTGTTGAAAACGCAATCTACAGCCGTAGAAATGTTTTGAATTGCTTAAACGGCTCGTATTTATCCTAATTATTAAAGATAAATGCCGAGAAAAGAAAAAAAACATCTTAGGATTGAAAAATCATCTGATGAAAAGAAAATCTTACTATAGGAATTGGTTTTTTATGACGTGAATGGACAATAAAAGGGCAACAAAAGGAGAATTATGTGTTTTCAAACATTTTGTAGGCCGTGGATGCAAGTTTCAACTGTTTCAAACATTTTGTAGGGGTGCAAAATGTTTTGAACTAATAAAACCATTGGTTGTAATACTGAATGCAGTGGAAATATACACAATTGTAGAAATAGAAGTAAAACGGTAAAGCTAACGCATACTTTTGTATGTGATTTCTCCCTCTTTGCAGTGAAGATAAGGTGGAGGGTAGCGTTAATCTCACACAGCTTCTTATTCTTCACTTCTCCCTCTTCACATCCACTTATTTGTAAATCTTTCTCTCATTCAATGCTCTCTGATAGCGTGCAGCATTGCGTACATGCTCTGCGTGAGTGGTAGCAAAATTGTGTCGTCCCGACAGGTCGTCTTTGGCACACATAAATATATATTTGTGGTCAGTGGGTGCAAGCGACGCATCTATCCCCTTGATAGATGGAATACGAATGGGGCCAGGGGGTAGCCCATCGTTTTTATAAGTATTGTAGGGCGATTCCACCTCTAAGTGTTTATAAAGAATACGACGGAGTGAAAAATCGCCAATGGCAAACTTTACAGTAGGGTCAGCTTCAAGGCGTTGCCCTCTTCTCAATCTATTCAGGTACAAACCTGCAACAATAGGATATTCGTCAGTGTATGTAGCTTCCTCCTCCACAATAGATGCCAGAATTGACACTTCAATGGGGCTTAGCCCCACTTTTTGTGCTTTTGCTTTTCTCTCTTCGTTCCAAAAAATAGTGTATTCCTTTTGCATTCTACCCAAAAGCCTCTCCACACTCATATCCCAATATACCTCATAAGTGTTTGGTATAAACATTGCCGCTATGGTGTTTGTGTCAAAACCAAGTGTTTCAATCTTGCTAGTATCTTTTAGTGTAGATAGTAGTCCCAAGCTATCAAGCATAAGTTGCTCCGATATGCGTCCGGATAGGTCTTCTATGGTGCGCATATTATTGAATGTTAGTTGCATTGGCGACTGATTGCCAGCACGCAACATCCTTATTAATTCAGGCACAGTCATTCCATCTTTTATAGCATATCTTCCTGTTTTAATGCCTTCTGGATATTTCATACGCTCCGCTATCATTTCAAATATCTTATCGGATGGCAAGTTTACCTTTTCTTTTATTTGTGTAGCTATTTCCTCATATTTTGTTGATGGAGTAATGTAGATATATTCAGTTTCGGCTAGTTCAAGAGGCTTGAACACCGTACTTTTGATATACCAACCAAGAGCCAAGGCTATTATCACCAGTGTGGCAACAATAAATATAAAAATCTTTAAACCTTTGTATTTGGTCTTTACCATAATTATAACAGTTAGTTTGTTTATAATCCTGTAGGGATTTTCACGCATTCAACTGCAAATATAAATAATATCTTTCTATGTTGATTCATTTCCTCTTATTTCCGCCTCATAATAACACTCATAAAGACAATATAATCTCATAAAAACCGAAAGCATTAAAATATTCATTGCTTTTGTTTGAAAAGTCAAAAACAAACATGTATATTTGCACCCGAAATAATTTCAGCATTCATACATTATTTGAAGGAAGTGTGGGTGAGTGGCTGAAACCACCAGTTTGCTAAACTGACGTACGGGCAACTGTACCGGGGGTTCGAATCCCCCCGCTTCCGCTGATGAAAACAAGAAAGGTGTAAATTAAGTTGTAAAACTTTATTTGCACCTTTTTTTATGTGGTAAGATTGCTTTTAATTTGTTCTGAATTAGGAAGATGGAGCAAATAGTTTACTATATGGCACAATAGGGTCAACTTTTCTCACTCCATGCTAGTTTGGAAACTGTATTTGTGTAAAAGTAGTTATGTTTCCAATAGGACACATTTTTGAATGTTTGCTGAGTGCTGCTTCAACAACTTCACTACGCCTCCCGATAGGGTGCATTGCCCTCCCAACAAGACGAATAGTTAAGCTATTCGTTTATTTTTAAAACCTACTTTAAATCAGAGTAGGCATTTTTTGATATTGAGAAGGCGATACTCCGAATTCTTTTTTGAATGCACGTGAAAAATAGCTAGCGTCATAAAATCCGCAAGCGTCCGCTACTTCGGCAATGAGTATACTGTCATCAGCAAGCATTTTTTTGCCTTGTTCAGTTTGATTCGCAAAACATAAGCTATGGTTGAGTAGCCTGTGATACCATTGATTTTTCTGCTAAGCTGTGAAATGCTCATGGCCATTTTCTCTGCAAGAAAGGTTGAATCCAGTTCAGGATTATTTATTTCTGAATGAATAATATTAGTGATAGTTTGCAGGAACTCTAGGTTGGCATTGTTGTCTAATTTATTTCTAGAGTCACTTCGTGTGATGGCTCTCATGTACTTTTCTCTGAGAATGCGTCTGTTTTCAAAAATGTTTTCAATGCGAATAAGTAATTCTTCCTTTTGAAACGGCTTTCGAATATATGCTTCCACACCACAACGCAACCCCATTATGCGGTCTTCATCGGATGATTTAGCGGTAATCATAATAATGGGAATGTGGTTGAGAAGCTTGTTTTGTTTCATTTCGCTCACAAATTGATAACCATCTTTCACTGGCATCATCACATCTGTGATAACTAAATCCGGGATGTGTTTTTCAGCTGCGTTCAATCCCTCCTCACCGTTCCATGCTGTAATTACTCTGTAGTGTTTTATTAGAAGTATTTTTAGATATAAAATAACATCTTTGTTATCTTCTACAATCAAAATAAGGGGTTGCACATGATTGGTTTCTTCATCTAGCAAATCTGGTTGCTCTTCGTTTTCGACAATTAAATCCTGTTTTTCGGGTAAAACAGTAATCGATTTCATATCTTCTTTGAGTGGATCAATTTGAGAAATTTGTTTATTTGTCAATGGTAAAGTAATGATAAAAGTGCTTCCTTGTCCCAGTTTACTTTCCACCTCTATTCTCCCTTTCATTTTTTCAATCATCAACCGTGAGAATGCCAAGCCTATTCCTGTTCCAGAATTCTGTTTGGCTAATGGGCTCTGATAAAAGAATTCAAATATTCGTTCTAAATCTTCTTGTGGTATTCCCTCACCCGTATCGGATATGCGAATGCTGATTGTGTCTTCACGACGTCCTTTCCCTACTGTGAAAACTATTTTACCACCTGGATCGGTATGCTTAATGGCATTTGAAAGTAAATTGTTAGCAATTTTATCGATATATGATGGAACAAAGTCCATTTCCTTTGAAGGTAGATCTGTGTAAAATATTAATTTCACTCCTTTTTCTTCTGCATATAAACGGAATGATTCTGCAGTCATCTGCAAGTATGCTACAATGTTCCCTCGCTTCCATTGTGGATCATCCGATCCTCGTTTAAGTTTTGCAACATCCATCAATTGAGTCACCATATTAAGCAGATAGTTGCTTTGTCTGTCTATTGCTGCCCTATATGCTGTTACTTCTGTTTCCGTAAGGTTTTTCTTTTGCTGCATCTGTCGGTTCAAGCCATGTATGACGGTAAGGGGTGTTCTAAATTCGTGGGTAATATTGGTGAAAAAATCAGATCGGGCCGATTCTAGTTTTCTAAGTATTCTGTTGCTACGAGTACGGAGCCAATAGGCGTAATATAGTACTGTGGTTATGATGAGCGAGACTATTATTATAGTCCAATAAAAATATATAGCATACTGCCCTTTTTGTTGCTCCATCTTATTTTCGGTCTCTAATTGTTGTAATTGAAGTGCATTTTTGTTTTGTAAATGCCCTAGGCGTATCTCCATATAGTGACTTGCTTTTTGAATTCCCTGCACACTGTCTTGCATTGCTTTGTGCTGCTTATAATGTTGAAGTGCAGTCTCGTAATTGCCTTGTTTCAAATTGTAATCGTGTTTCAGTATATGCACTGTTGCAAGATGTTGTGCTGATTTAATTTCGTTTGCTGTACTTTCGGCCAATTTTATGTAGTAATTAAACTCATCGATATTGCCTGTAATTAGATTAGTACGTGCAAGTGATAGACATGCATATAACCAATGCCATTTGTTGTAAATCTGATCTAACATTTTATACGCTTCCTGATATTCAGTTTTTGCTAAATCGTATTTTTGCTCCTTTTCATGCAATCCGCCAAGGTTTATCAGGCTTAGCCCTATTGCTATTTCCGATTTAGCATTTAAGCTTTGCTCCATCGATTTTTGATAGTAAATGTATGCTGAATCGTTTTGCTCCCGTTTTTCAAAAACAGCTCCTAGATTGGCATAGTTAATTGCTTGTCCTAATGGATTTTCTTGTGCAATTTGATGTTTTAGAGCTTCGCGAAATTTTTTTCTGCATCGTTATAATAACCAAGCATGAGGCTAATATTCCCAATTCCATTGAGAGATGTACTCTTGCTTTTAATGCCAATTGGTGTATGTTGTCCCGACCATCTTTCTGCATAATGCAGCGCCTGGTAGTGATGTTGAGAAGCTTGACTATGTGCACCTATACGGCGGAAATCAGTTCCAAGGTTGTTCATAGCTTGCACAATTTCTACTGTGTCATTCAACTCTAAGGCTATTGCCAAACCTTTTTTATGGTTGCTAATAGCGCCCGCGAAATGTGCGCTGGTACGTTGCATACATCCCAGGTGCTTATAACAAATCATTTTGCCAACATCATCCTTCTTTTCAGAAAACTGTTGTAAAATTATCAGCAGCGAATCTTCGTTTCTTATTGTATACAATTTATCCGAAAGCTCTTTTTTGTATTTGCTCTCTTCTTCTTTCTGCTTCTCGTGTTGGCTACATTGGCTCAGCATTGAAACTACAACAAGAAACAAAACAAGCTTGATAATAGGCATCTGTGCATATATCTTTACCTTATTCATCATCTAAGAGTGGAGTTTAGGTGTTTGTTGTACATCTGCTTCTTCACAAATAGCGCCCCCTTTGCGTTTCGATATCCATTATATCTATAATGTGGGTGCACCGTTTCATCAAAATTGTTTTTCAGCAACTCTCCGTATTTTTCAATCATACATCAGAGTATGTGCAGGAACAATTGTTTTCTACAATCTCTGCCATTAACAAAGATAAGTGTTTATTTACTATAAGCAGTAATTATTGATAAGAATTATTAGTGGTGTGAGTTTTTGTGTTTCATGTGTATGTTTCAGTTAAAATTCTTACAATAAGTTTGATAGTTGTTGTTCTATCATGTCTTTTTTCGAGGATGTTCCTTTTTAGGATAATAAATGCTGCTTCTATTTTTATTTTGTTGGTTTAATTTATTTGTTTATCCGTTCCCTTAAATGCTTCTCACCACAGATTTCTCAGATTGGCTCAGATATCGTTTCTTCGCAATTTTTTGTGTGATAGTGATAGGGGAGAGCATTCATCAAACTGCAAGAACCATTATGTTCTTTGTAGCTCCTCTACTCCCCAACCTCCACCAACTTCCTCTCCACTTTCCTGCTAAGCCCATTCACAAACTGATTAAGCGATTCTTTATCTACCCGTCCTTGAGTGATAGCCAAGTCGTAAAGTGTGTCTAGGCTTTCGAATAGAGACAAGAGATTTTTTTCGTTACTATACACCTCTTTATATTGTGCAAAAGTATTCTTGAATTTGTTGGTGGCTGTTTCGGTGTTTTTCTGCAGGTAGAGCAGTCGGGTGATGAATCTGAAATAGTCTGATAAGTTTTCATCTAACGTATTTCTATCCTCCCGAAATAACCAAAACAGATTGGTCCACTCTTTCTCTATTTTATAGGCAAAGTAGTTGGCATAGGATACTTCTCTTTCTCCCGAATAAGTTATTTTTTCATTCTTATATTGTGTGTCAACAAATTGAATAAATCGAGCTTTGAAGCTCTCGAAAGGGGTGAGTTGCTTTCCCCTTGCATTCATCTTAATGTATAGCTCGTCGGGTAGCAGATGGCCATTCTTGCCCATATCAAGCAGGTCGAAAGAGATAAACTCATCTTGAGTTAGACGTTGCCATAGCGATACTTTTTTTACATTGTTGAATTTTTGATGCATTGCGTCAATCATCACCAGCATCGATTGGATGGAGGGGTCGTTATTCCAAGCACGTTTGTACCAAAACTTATTTTTGATGGTATCTGCAAAAGCTTCTTTGTGAAGACGTGTGGGTATTTCTATCTCTTGATGAATAAGTGCGTGACAAAAGTCTCGTGAGCTTATACGCCCTTCGTACATAAACTTATCCAAGACTTTTCTATCATCTATGTGGATATCTTCTTTCAAAGAGACGTACCAGTGTAGTAGAAAAAGTGTGGTCAGTCGTTGTTGTCCATCAATGGGTGTAAAGGAGTTCCCCTCCATTTGTCCGTAAATAAAGTTGAAGTGCAGGTTCTTATTATTGGTGAGATGTGCATGAATGTTGTCCAAGAATTTGTTTCTTTTTTCTGCTTCATGCACTCGCCCATGGGCGTAGTCTCTTTGGATAACGGGAATGCATATTTTGTAGTGAGTTATCAGTTCCCAGAAGGTGGTTCTAGATATCATTGTCCTTTACTTATAAGTTGAATGTATGAATCATGTACTTGTTTGATGGCTGTGAAATGTTTTTGTTGATCATCTTTGTTCCAAAAAACCATTTCCTTTGGTTTCTCCGAATAATACTTTGAGAAGACCCGCTGGGTGTGAAGAGGAATGTATTTTCCATTCAGGTTTTCTTTCAATAGGCTGCGCTTCACATCAAAGAAAGAGGTGTAGAGTTGGTTGATCGTCTTCTTGTCTATCAAGGTTAGATTGTGTAGGGAGTGCATGTTCTCTTCTTTCATGCCCACTATTTTGTTGTTAAACTCAATGGTTTTCGCCATTACTTTCTGAAACTTATCTTCACAAAAATCCTTGAGCAGGCTATCGAATTGCTCCAACAGGTTGTCAATCTTGGCTTTTTTACTGTTGGAACTCTCTTCTTTGAGGAGCAAGAGTGACTGCTTGTGATTGTTGAGCCAAGTGGTTGCTGCTTCCTCACTGATGCAAACTGAATGCGGTGTTGGAGGATTGATGTGCACTATGCTATTTGTTGTATGCTTTTTGTGTAAATGAAAAGGAAAGCGAACAATTTCTTTTTTGTGCTTCACCACTGTTTCAATATCCATGAGCAGCAATATCTTTAAGATGGCTGCATTGTCATTGCCATATTGTAGCACGTGCAGTTCTTTCTCAAAATTCACCGCATGTGCAATCTTCTTTTTGATATGTGTCAAAAACAGATCTTTGTCCATTCTCAACTCTAGTAGTTCTTTCAAAAGAGCTTTCCTGCTTCCGTTTGAAACCGTCAGTAAAAAACCTATGTAATGATAAAGGGTGTGACTATTGTACCATTCCTCTATTATGACGTATAATTCTTTTATTTCTGTCCATATCTCATTGATTGGGTCTAACACGTGACTCTGGTCGCTGAGATTATTGCTAAATCTTTTTCTTACTTGCCTTAAGTATTTTTCAAAAACAATGAAGTTGAAATTTATAGGTGCATTCTTTTCTATATCATATTGTACGAAGGTTTGCTTCTCATATCCGTTCCATTTATCTGCAAGCAAATCAAAAAGAAATTCAATCTTTGAGATAGGTTGATAGGTAGGGTCATTGATAAAATACCACATCTTGTCATCCAGCAACTTGGCTTCTATTTCATCCCATTGGGTTGCTATTTCTAACAGTCGCTGATTGACAAATTTCTTTTCTCTAGCAGTGTATATATCTGACTGAAGTAGTAGGGCCTTGATCAACTCTGAATCGGTAAGAGGAATTTTGCCCTCATTTAGTTTAGTGAAAAGCATGAGTGAACTCTCATCATCATTGTCTTTTACTTTCTTAGTGTCATGCTCACCATATTCGTACCATATAACTGATGCGTTTTGTT
>CAYTJC010000028.1:0-11468 GCA_964437875.1 uncultured Dysgonomonadaceae bacterium | reverse complement strand
CTTGCAAATTAGAAGCTTCAACCAGCTGACGGAAACCTTCCCAGTCTTGTGCTGTGTAGCGGGCGTTGATGTCAGTGTCCACATTTTGCTTCTTCATCTCCGTATCTAAGTAAGTAGAAGTTCTCTTTTCACGTTCAGCTGCCAATTTCTCGTTCAGTGTAAGTCCACCGTCAGGTGAAGCATAAGCTGATATTTCAATGTCAACATTCTGACGATCATCTTCGTAAGCTTCCTTCACACGTTTCTTCCAAGCAGCTATTTCACTTTTACTCAACTCGCTTGATCTTAGATTGGCTTGTTGGATTAAGAAAAGAATGTTAGCATCTTGTTTTTGTTGGATAATGCGTTGGAAAGCATCTTGAGCATCAGATGGGTCAGTGGTAAGCGCACTCGCTAATGCTGAAGTAGCTACAACTCCATCTGCAACTTTCACTTCAGGTAGTTTTACTGTTTTACCCTTAATCTTTGCACTGAAGCGAAGGAATAGTTCCGACTCGCGCATTGCAGGTTCATATTCGTATTTAAAGTTCAAGGATAAGTTTCCACCTCTATTTTTATTTATTACAATACCATTTCCGGCAACTTTGTCACCTTGGTATGTGTATGGAGTTCCATAAGCTTCTCTTCCTGCAAATTTGAGAACAGGAGTAACTGTAACAGTAGCATGAGAGTTGAACCATTTTTCAGGGAAAACTCCGTTTACTGAAACTGGGACTTCATTTCCAACTGTTTCGAGTGGTGAAGGAGTTACATTGAAGTGCGACGGTGTCAATGGCTTCAAAGAGCTGCTGCACGATGTGCTTAAAACACCTATAAAGGCAAGCATCAAAAGCGATAAGTAAATGTTTTTAATCTTCATGAGAGTTTCTAAATATTATAAATTAAAGTGTATGATGTTATGTAGTACAAAAATACTCCTTTTTTGTCATTTTCAAAAAATTGGAGATGCAATGTTATGACTTTTAGTTTTATTGGATATTGAAACCCAATTCTTTGGTTAAAGTTTCATTTTCACTTTTCAAATTCACGAGTGTATATGCCTTGTATTCTCGCCTTAGAGGATAGTGTGAGCGGAAATAATAAAACTTTTCGGGATGCTGCTTGAGTAGGGTTGAATCATTCATTGGGTCGTAGCTATATAAAACAGCTTTTTCCAATTGCTTCTCTGCATCTGTTGCTGCAAGGTCGATTATAGTAATTTCAGGCTCTTGAATTGGCCTCAACTTTATTGGATCTTTCTTAAGTTGAAAGAAATCGTTGATGGTTTGTAAGCTCATCTTTGTGGCATTCCATTTTCCATCGGCCGAATAACCTGCTATATGGGGAGTAGCAATGTCCACCAATGCCAGTAGTTCGCTATCAATATTTGGCTCATTCTCCCATGTATCGATAATAGCTCCACATACAGCTTTTTTTCTCAGAGCATCCTTTAGAGCCAAATTGTCAACCACTGCTCCTCTTGAGCTATTAATGATGATTGGTTTTTGGGCCAAGTCTTCAAAAAAAGGTGTGTCTGCAAGATGATACGTTGCATGTTTTCCCTGTTTGAGTAGTGGGGTATGAAATGTGATAATGTCTGCCTCTTTTTGAATAGTGGAAAGATCCACAAAACAATCAGATTTCTCTGCCTCTTGCCGAGGAGGGTCGTTAAGCAATACTCTCATGCCCAACAGCTGACAAGCACGCGCAACCTCTCTGCCCACATTGCCCACACCCACAATGCCTATTGTTTTATCTTTCAACTTAAAACTATGCTTCTGTGCCATTCGCATCAGCGATGCAGTCACATATTGTTCCACTGAGCGTGCATTGCACCCTGGCGCAGTGTGCCAAGCAATGTTGTGACTATCACAATAGTTAGTATCTATATGATCGAACCCTATAGTTGCAGAACAAATAAGTTTCACGTTTGAATCAGCAAGTAGCTTCTCATCAAAATGAGTAACGGTACGCACAATGAGCACATCGTTCTTCTGTACTGCCTCTTTTGTAAATTGGTCGCCTGGCAAATAAGTCACCTCGCCAAATTGCTCAGCTACTCCTTGTAGATAAGGTATATGAGCGTCTGCTAAAATGTTCATCTCTTTCTGTTTATGTAGTGCTTTTTCTGACCAAACTGATATCTGCCAACTTTTATTAAGACAGTAACTCCTCGCTCATGCCTTTGGCAGCTTTGCGCCCGTCGCCCATGGCAAGTATAACTGTTGCACCACCACGCACAATATCTCCACCTGCATATATTTCATGTCGTGCAGATTGCATGGTATCACTATTGACCACAATGGTTCCCCAATCTGTAATCTCTAATCCTCCAAACGTGGAAGGAATAAGTGGATTGGGCGATACACCAACACTCACAATCACTTGGTCAACATCAACCCACACAGTGTCTCCCTCAACCGCCAATGGACGGCGACGACCAGAAGCATCTGGCTCACCCAATTCCATGCGTTGCAGTAACATACGATTTACGCGAAACTTCTCATCCCCCTCATATTTTAAAGGATTGTGCAGGTTGTAAAACTCAATGCCTTCTTCTTTGGCATGATGCACCTCCTCCAAGCGTGCAGGCATTTCTTCCTCCGAGCGTCTGTAAACAATCATTGCTCTTTCAGCACCCAACCTTTTGGCTGTTCTCACTGCATCCATGGCAGTGTTACCACCACCAATCACGGCTACTTTCTTACCCATCAAAACGGGGGTATCACTTTCGGGATTGGCAGCATCCATCAGATTAATACGGGTTAAGTACTCGTTGCACGACATCACACCGTTCAGGTTCTCACCTGGAATGTGCATAAAATGAGGCAGTCCTGCACCACTTGCCACAAATAGTCCTTTAAATCCCATTTCATCTAAATCTTCTTGCGAGATAGTTTTACCAATGATGCAATTGGTTTTAAAATTAACTCCCATTTTTGCCAACACATCAATTTCTGTATCCACAATGTAGTTGGGAAGTCTGAATTCGGGAATACCATAACGTAAAACTCCGCCCAGTTCGTGTAAGGCTTCAAATACTGTTACATCAAATCCTTTTTTCACCATATCGCCTGCAAAGGCTAATCCAGCTGGTCCAGAACCAATAACTGCTACTTTGATTCCATTGGGTGCTGCTATTTCAGGAATGGCAATGCTGCCACTTTCTCGTTCATAGTCAGCTGCAAATCTTTCTAAGTGACCAATGGCTATAGCAGGCTTATTGAGTTTCTGAACATAAAAGCATTGGCTTTCACACTGACGCTCTTGAGGACAAACGCGTCCGCAAACTGCAGGCAGTGCACTTGTATCTTTCAATACTTTTGCTGCTTCCAGAAACTCTCCTAACTCTATGTTTTTGATAAACTTAGGAATGTTTATTTCAACGGGACAACCTGTAATGCATGTAGGGTTTGCACAATCTAAACAACGCTGTGCTTCTGTCATAGCTTGTTCTGCAGATAGTCCGAGGTTTACCTCATCGTAATTTTTGTTTCTTACTTCAGGATCAACAGAATTCATTACCACACGAGTCATCTGTGTGCGGTCTTTATTTCTGATAGCTTTTCTTAATTCTTCTCGCCATGGGGCGGAGCGTTGAGCTTTTAAATATTCTTGAGAGGGCATATATGTTATAGTTGTAAGTAGTGAGTAAAGGGTTATGGGTAAAGGGTGAAGAGTAAAAATTCTCTAACTCCTTGTCTCTGTCTCTTGTTTATTATATTAGACCTGAAATCTTTAGTAAGACAAAGACAATCTCGCACCTGTTATATTTTTTTGTTCCTTATTCCTTGTCTCTTGTTTCTTGTCTCTAATTGTAAGCTTTTAGGCGCATTAGCATCTCATCAAAATCCACTTGATGTGCATCAAACTCAGGTCCGTCTACACATACAAATTTAGTTTTGCCACCCACCGATACACGACACGCACCACACATACCCGTTCCATCTACCATAATAGTATTGAGCGATGCTAAAGTAGGAATATCGTATTTCTTTGTCAAGAGAGACACAAACTTCATCATTATTGCAGGGCCAATTGTGAGACAAAGATCCACTTTTTCTCGTTGAATCACCTTTTCTATTCCTTCAGTAATCAATCCTTTTTCGCCATAAGATCCATCGTCAGTCATAACAATTACCTCCGTGGCAAATTCTTCCACTTGATCTTCCAGAATAACCAAATCTTTGTTGCGCGCTGCCAAAACGGCAATTACTTTATTGCCTGCTTTGCTCATGGCTTCAATAATGGGAAGCATTGGAGCTATACCAACACCACCTCCGGCACAAATTACAGTACCGAAATTGTCTATATGTGTTGCTTTGCCAAGTGGCCCTACCAAGTCTGTGATATAATCACCTACTTCAAGTTCGCCAATTTTCTGAGAAGACCTACCTACCAGCTGTATCACAAGAGTGATTGTTCCTTTCTTATTGTCTGAAGAAGCTATGGTGTAGGGAACTCGTTCGCCTTTTTCACCTATACGTACAATTACGAAATGTCCGGCTCGTCTGCTTTTGGCAATTAAAGGAGCTTCTACTTCAAGTTTTACAATCTTATCTGACAAGTATTCTTTCCCTACAATCTTATTCATAGATGTGTGGTTTTCTTTTATATAATGAAACAATTATTTATTTGCAAAATTAGCTAAATTCTACTGACTTGGGAGTTTATTTAGTGCAAATTATTATTAAGTGCTCTATCAAACATATTTATCATAACCCATTGTTGTAATTACTGCGTTGAAGTTCACATAGAGCTTTGAACCCCCCTTGCTTCTATCAATTTACAAAGACTTCCTTTTAAAATAATTTTCAAAAAAGTCCTGACTCAACCCTCAGTTCTTCTACATTACGTTCTACTCTAAACAGAGTAGGAGAAATATTATGCCCGAAAAAATTATAAATTTGCACATTAAATGTCTGGCTAAACAGTACTTCGCTTACAATTACCATATAAATCAAAAAAAAGAATGCCTCATTAGTTGAGACATCCTTTTTTCATTTAAATACTACCAAGTAATTCAAGTTGCTTAATGATCGTGCTCATCAGCCAAAGCTTCTTCTTTAGTTTTGTGAACAGTGTTTGGTTTGTGTTCTCTTGGTGCATATATAGAATATAGCTTGAGAGGTTTGTCAGAGTCATTTACTACATTGTGCCATTTTCCTGCTGGAATCATTATTGCAAAATCATCTTCTACTCTTTCTTGAAGCGATAAATCGTCTTCTGCATCTCCCATTTGCACAATGCCTTCACCTTCTTCAACACGAATAAACTGATCATGTTCTGAGTGCATTTCAAGTCCGATATCTTCGCCTGGGAGTAGGCTCATTACAGTTAGCTGCATATTTTCGCCTGTCCACAAAACTGTGCGGTACGTTTCATTATCTTTTGTGTAGTCTTCTATATTAAAAACAAATGGATCGTTTCCAAAATCGCGGTACTCTAAATCTAGCGATTTCGTTCCTACTGGAGGAGTCTCTACTGTATCCTTATCAACGGGTTGCACACACGATGCCATAAAAAGCAGGGCTATTGCTGTGGCTGTAAAATAAATAATTTTTTTCCTCATAATGTCTTTTATTTTGTTTTTTGTGAAATTGAAATTTATGTAAATATATCGTTTATAAATTGAATAATCAAGTTATTAGAAGCAATTCGTGTATAAGATGCTCATTAATTGATTCTTGATCTTACTTACTTTCCATTTTCCTCTACATACAAAAATCTTTTTATGCTCTTCTTTGGAGTTTTCTCAAACTCCTCTTTACGAAGCTCTACGTATCCAATTTGTTCATACATGGCCAATTTTTTATTCACTTCCATGCGGTTAAAATTCATAATACTATCCAGATCTTCAAAAGCAACTCCCTTCTCTTCCATTTCATAAAAGTCGGGATATACAAGGGCTACCAATCTATTTTTTCTTTTAATAATTAGGCTATCTTCCACAAAAGGCATATTGTTAAAGCGTGTCTCAATCTCTTCGGGATAAATATTTTGACCATTCGCCCCCAAAATCATTGTTTTGATACGTCCCTTTATATAAATACGGTTCTCATTGTCCATCACTCCGAGGTCGCCAGTACGCAACCATCCATCTTCAGTAAATGCCGCATTGGTTGCATCTGGATTTTTATAATAACCCTCCATCACATTTTCACCACGTACTTGCACTTCGCCAGGTTCTTTTGTGGGTTCGTCAGAATCTATTCTCGCTTCCATAATACCTTCCAAAACTCGTCCACAAGAAGTAGGCACAAAATCGCGGTAACTATCATAGGATATAAGTGGAGCACACTCTGTCATGCCATAACCTACAGTGAATGGAAATTTAACCCTGCATAAAAGCTCTTCGGCATCTTTACTCAAAGCTGCACCACCTACAATAACCTCTCTGAAGTTTCCACCAAAAGAGGCTACAAGTGATCTTCTGATTTTTCCATAAACAAATCTTCTCAAGAGTGGCATTTTCAATACCGACTTCATCACAGGCTTGTTAATCAATGGTTCCAGCTTTTTCTGATATATCTTTTCCAATATAAGAGGTACAGTGATAATCAGTTTTGGTTTCACTTTCTGAAAAGCATCAAGCAGAATGGTAGCACTCATATTTTTTCCCACCAGATGGATGTGCACTCCAGCTGAGAGAGCGTACAGGAAATCAAAAGCACAACCATAGGCATGGGCCATGGGTAGAAAAGCAACAATGCTCTCTCCTCTTAATAATAAGTTAAGTCGCTCTGCAAACACAACATTTCCTGCATAATTATTAGCTGTCAGCATCACCCCTTTACTGAAACCTGTAGTACCCGATGTGTAGTTGAGACAGATAACAGCCTCGTTTCGAACATCTGGATACACTATATCCGATGGTTTGAAACCTTCTGGATATTTTACTGAAAACTTCTCATCAATGGTTGCTTTCAGGTTATTTGTTTCATTAGTCTCAGGGATAATTAATTTCCAGTCAGGAATGATCACAATTGGTTGGGAAATCTTATCTGTATTCAAGGTTTTCAATGTACTTCTATCTATGAAGATAACTTTTGCATCTGAGTGCAAAATAATATTCTCCATACTATCTGGATGAAAATCATGCAGAATAGGAACAATAACTGCACCATAAGTAATGGTAGCCATAAAAACACTTGCCCAAGTAGTATGGTTTCGCCCAATGAGAGCAACTTTATCTTTTTTGGTAATGCCCATCTCTTCAAAAAGAATATGCAAGCGGGCTATTTTTTCGGCAAAATCTCCATAAGTTACTGATGTGGATTCGTTTAAATCAGTAATAGCTGGTAGCTCCCAATTCTCGCGAAAGCTAATCTCGTACAGTTGTATAAAGTTTGTTTCAATCATATTTTGTTATGTATGCTCTGTTGTCCTATTTTGTGTAAAAATAGTATATAAAATTTTAATCGCAAAGCCATAGAGCCTGTAGATTACTTATTTGTTGTAAATTTGTCTCTATTTGGTATCATTCTTTTGATACTCCCATATTCTTTCTACAAAAGCACTATGATAGATACTACCCTTTTCGAAAATAAAACTGCTGTTTACTATACACTTGGTTGCAAGTTAAATTTTGCAGAAACATCTACTATTGGCAGACAACTGACTGAAGCTGGAATTGCAAAAGCGCAAAAAGGACAACAGGCCGATGTTTGTGTAATCAATACTTGCTCAGTAACGGATCTAGCCGACAAAAAATCGCGCCAAGCCATCCGTAAAATGATTAAACAACACCCTGGAGCCATTGTTCTTGTAACAGGTTGTTATGCTCAATTGAAACCAGCAGAAATAGCCGACATTGAAGGTGTGGACTTGGTGTTGGGCTCCGATCAGAAGATGGATGTATTGAGCTATATCGATCAATTTGAGAACGATAACTACAATGAAGAGTCGAAAGATAAGGGCGAAGTATTTGTTACAAAAACAAACCAAATCAAAACCTTCACTCCATCATGCTCTTCAGACGATCGCACTCGTCACTTCCTGAAGGTACAAGATGGATGCGACTATTATTGCACCTACTGCACCATCCCCTTTGCACGCGGTCGAAGCCGAAACGGAACCATAAGTAGCCTTGTAGCTCAAGCCAAAGAGGTAGCAGACAATGGAGGCAAAGAGATTGTGCTCACTGGTGTTAATATTGGCGACTTTGGGAAATCGACCAATGAAAGTTTTTTAGATTTGGTGAAAGCCTTAGACAACGTGGAGGGTATTGATAGGTTTAGAATATCATCTATCGAGCCCAATTTATTGACGGACGAGATAATTGATCTCGTGGCCCAATCCAAACGATTCATGCCACACTTCCACATCCCCCTCCAATCTGGAAACGATGAGGTGCTCAAACTGATGAAAAGAAAATACGACACGGCACTATTTGCTCACAAAATAGAAAAAATAAAGCAACTGCTGCCCCATGCATTCATTGGTGTGGATGTGATAGTGGGTGTGCGTGGCGAAACTGATGAATATTTCGAAGATGCCAAACAATTTATTGAGTCATTACCTATGTCGCAACTGCACGTATTCACCTATTCGGAACGTGCTGGCACAAAAGCGTTGGAAATGGACAATCCCGTGGATCCGCAAGTAAAACACCATCGAAGCAAAGCCTTGTTGGATATATCGGAGCAAAAACTACAAGAGTTTTACATCCAAAACAAAGGCACATCACAAAAAGTATTGTTTGAAAGTGCCCGACATGACCACGCCATGGTAGGATTTACCGAAAACTATGTGAAAGTAGCTATCCCTTATAACGAAGTCCTGGTAAACCAAATTGTGGATATCACAGTTGGAGACCTCAACCCCGAAGCTATGACAATGGAAGCACATCTTACATTTTTAGAAAATGCATAAAAAACCCGTAGGCTATTACTTCATATATGGATTGCTAAAACTCCATGCCTTTTTACCGCTAAGAGTGCTGTATGTTTTTGCCGACATTCTTTATGTTCTCACCTATCATATTGTGCGATACAGAAGGAAGTTGGTAAGGAAAAATATGACCAACTCTTTTCCTGATAAGACAGAGAAAGATATTGTCAAAATTGAAAAAGAGTTTTATCATCATTTTTGCGACTATTTTTTTGAAACTATCAAATTATTGCATATTTCGGATGAAGAGATGAGAAAGCGCATGGAGTTTCACGGACACGATGTGCTGACCGAAATCATGAAAAACAATAGATCGTGTGCTCTATATTTAGGCCACTATGGCAATTGGGAGTGGGTAACATCCATTGGGTTGCACTTGCCAGAAGAGATGGTGAAAGCTCAGATATACCAACGCATTAGCAGCAAATCTTTTGATGAGATATTCATAAAGATACGCACTCGGTTCAACTCCCTCAACATTGAGCGAAAAGAGACCATGCGACACATTATAAAGCTACGCAACCAAGGGAAACAGGTAATATATGGATTTATTTCAGACCAGCGCCCTCCAAGATATTACGATCAATATTGGACCACTTTTTTGAATCAAGAAACTCTCACTCTAACTGGCACAGAGCGCATTGCGCGTCAAGCAAAATTTGCGGTAGCATACCTCGATATTGAAAAAACAAAGCGTGGCCATTACAAGGGAACCTTTAAACTTATATCGCCCGATGCATCACAAGAACCCGAATATGCTATCACCGAAATGTATATGCGGAAGCTGGAGAAAACAATTTTACGCGATCCCTCTTGCTATTTGTGGACTCACAACCGCTGGAAATTTGCAAAAAAGAAAGAATCGGGAAACAAGACCAAACAATGATAAAAACATCTGTAGTTATACTCAATTGGAATGGGGCTAAATTGTTGAAACAGTTTTTACCAACCGTACTAATACACACACAAACGCAGGATTGCGAAGTGGTAGTAGCCGACAATCACTCGGCTGACAACTCCGTAGAGGTAATGCAACAACAGTTT
The DNA here is from genome assembly GCA_964437875.1 of uncultured Dysgonomonadaceae bacterium. Classification (GTDB taxonomy): domain Bacteria; phylum Bacteroidota; class Bacteroidia; order Bacteroidales; family Dysgonomonadaceae; genus UBA2632. The sequence goes on along the minus strand of CAYTJC010000028.1, from coordinate 1,553 downwards.
CCTGAGGTAAAGCTCATATTGTTAGACAAGAACTATGGTTTTGCTGAAGGTTACAACAGAGCATTGCAACAGGTAAACTCTACCTATGTTGTATTGCTCAACTCCGATGTGGAAACATCGCCCAATTGGCTCAAGCCCATGATAGAGCATTTGGAAAGACATCCCGACACTGCAGCTGTACAACCAAAAATTCTTTGGCATGCCGATAAATCTAAGTTTGAATATGCTGGAGCAGCAGGAGGTTTCATTGATAGATATGGATATCCTTATTGCAGAGGACGAATACTGCATGAACTGGAAGAAGATAACGGACAGTATGACAGTGCTACTCAAGTATTTTGGGCAACAGGTGCATGTTTGTGTATGCGAAGAGCTGATTATATAGAAGCTGGCGGTCTTGACAATGATTTTTTTGCACACATGGAGGAGATCGATCTTTGCTGGCGTTTGCTTGCCAGGGGCAAAAAGATTATGTGTTTACCTCAATCCACAGTGTATCATGTAGGCGGAGCATCTCTTGATAGTGAAAGTCCCCGCAAAGTACACCTCAACTTCCGCAACAATCTGTTGATGATGTATAAAAATGTACCTTTATTAAAACTAATAGAGGTCTCCTTAGTACGCTTAGTTCTGGACATTGCTGCCGCAGCGCATTTTATGGTGCAAGGCAAATTTAAACATGCGCAAGCAGTTGCCTGTGCTTATACTGATTTCATAACCATGAGACCCAACTTTAAGCACAAACGAAAAATCAATTTGCAGAAAACTGTTCAGACTAATATTCCTCAACAATATAAAGGGTCCATTCTTTTTGATTTCTACTTTAAAAAGAGAAAAAAATATTCGGAAATAAATAATTAACCCCTCCCACTTAGAAGTCAAGCCCTTCTATTTTCTCAACTGCTACTCGCAAAACCAGTCTGACCAAAGCCATTTCCCTCATCTCGAAGAGTGAAAACTTAAAGGTTTGTGCACAAAATTATATCACCAAACGGTTTAGATATACTCTTTGAACGCCTCATCAAACACAGTTGGTTGAGACAATACGCCATCAATCAAACAGACAACATCTATTTTTCCTTTTGCACACAATTTATTGTCAGACAAACGGATTATCTTCTGATGAAACTCATAGATAAGTCCTCTCTTGTTCAAAGCAACGGTACATTTAAACTTATCCATACCAATCAATGGTACTTTGTACCTGATTTCAACACGCGACACTACAGCATCAATACCTTTTAGGTGAAGTTCGTAAAAGTTGAGGCCCTCTTGTTCTAAAAACTCGTGACGCGTAACCTCCATATAGTGCTGATAGTTGGCATTGTTTACGTGACCCTGAACATCACATTCGTAGTCGCGCACTTTCATCTCGTATTCAAAAATTACTGATTTCATAATAATTAAATCCCCACCCTTACCAAAGTAAGAATGGGGACTGTATTTTAGTTTTAAATGTTTATTATACTTGTTCTTTCAACCACTCTTTGGCATTGATAAATGCTTCCATCCAAGGAGTAACATCGTTTTTGCGATGTTGAAAAGGATAGTGA
>CAYTJC010000027.1:3099-11700 GCA_964437875.1 uncultured Dysgonomonadaceae bacterium | reverse complement strand
TATGTGTGTGGGCATCTACATTTGGATTTATACGTAATGCAATTTTAGCTTCTTTGTTTTTGGCTCTCGCCAATTCGTTTATAGCTTTTAGTTCTGGTATTGATTCCACGTTAAATGAAAAAATATCATTTTCAAGTGCTATTTCTATCTCCTTATCTGTTTTGCCAACACCTGCAAATGCTATGTGTTTTGGATCAAAGCCATTTTCAATTGCAGTAAGAATTTCATTACCACTCACACAGTCTGCACCAAGTCCTTGATTTGAAATCTCTTGTAGCAAACGAGTGTTTGTATTTGCTTTAAGAGCATAGTGTACATAAAAGGGCTTGTCTTCTATCTCTGAATGTATATCTTTGATTGTTTTATTGAGTAATTCGATATCATAGTAATAAAACGGAGTTTCTACTGTTTTGAATTTTTCTAAAGGAAATTTATCAATAGTCATAATTTATTGTCTGATGTAGTTTTCTGTTTGTATGCAAAATTATAAAAAAAAGAACACTGTCTTTCAATATAAGTAATTCAATGTTGCGAAGATATAAGATCCATCGCTTTAGCTATCTTTCCTTCCATTGGTAGGAGAGCATCAATCCAATGAACCTTTAAGCCTCTACGTTCCATTCCTCTGAACCATGTCATTTGTCTTTTAGCAAATTGATGGATAGCAATTTCTAATTGATTGAACATATCTTTATAAGATAACTTTCCAATAGCATGAAGTGTAACAAATTTATATTCTAGGCCATAATAGATAAGGTCTTCTGGGGCAATACCGAGAGCTAAGATTTCTCTTACCTCTTCAATCATTCCTTCATCAATTCGAGCTTTTAGTCGAGAGGATATTTTACGACGTCTATTTTCTCTATCAATAGAAACGCCTATAACTAAAGAGTCTATTGGTGCATACTCTTCACCAGTAAGTTTATGTTCTTTTTGATAAGCTGCAATTTCTATTGCTCTTATTGTTCTCTTTTTAGTGTCGGAGTCAGTAATATTGTGAAGGTTTTTATACTTCGATAAGATGACAGTTAGCTCATCTGATGATTTGCTTTGCAAGGACTCTCTTAAAGCTTCATTCTCTGGAACTTTTTTTAATTCGTAACCTTTTAAAACAGACTCAATATAAAGACCTGTTCCTCCACAAAGAATTGCAGTTTTATTTCGAGATAGTATATCTTGATAGGAGAAATGAAAATCTCTTTGAAAATCAAACAGAGTATATTTATCTCCAGGTTCTCTAATATCGATAAGGTGATGTTTTATCTGTTTCCCTTGAATAGTATATTCGTTTAAATCTTTCCCTGTACCAATATCCATCAGGCGATAGATTTGTCTTGAATCGCCACTGATGATTTCGGCGTCAATTTTGTTTGCTAGCTCTACTGCGAAAGGGGTTTTACCACTTGCCGTGGGGCCTATAATTGTGATTAACTTTGACAATTTAATGATGTTCGTTTTATATATGAATTACCAACTTCCTCCAGCTCCTCCACCACCAAAGCGTCCTCCGCCACCTCCGCCGAAACCTCCGCTACCAAAGCCACCGCCACCGAACCCTCCTCTGCGACCACCGCCAATTATTGGAGGGAAGAAAACAGGGCCTCTTCTACTTCTGCTAGAGCCGTCGCCACCAATGTCTTCATCATCTCCACCTTTTTTAGAGATAGTAATTATGAAGAATATAAAGAACATGACAAATAAAATAATCGTAGTGAGTGGCATTCCCTCATCTTTTTTATCCATCTCTGGGTCAAATTCTCCTGAAAGACGTTTAATCATGGAGTCTATTGCGGAATTTACCCCACTGAAATAATCATCGTTTATAAAATAAGGAATCATCCTATCGCGAACAATTCTTCCGGCGTAAGCGTCGTTTATGCGAGCTTCTAATCCATAGCCTGTGGCAATGAATGCATTCCCTCTGCTGTTGCCTATTTTTGGTTTTATGAGAATAACAGCTCCATTGTCTTTGCTTTTTTGGCCTATTCCCCACTTTTCGCCAAGTCGAAAAGCATAGTCTGACACAGCGTAACCGTCTAAGTCTTTAACAGTGACAACATAAATTTGGGTGGAGGTAGTGTCGTTGTATGTACGTAGTGTTACTTCTAGGGCTTGTCTTTCTGCTTCAGAAAAGATCTTTGCAAAGTCGTTAACCATTCGTGGTGGAGACATTGGTTCAGGTATGTTTTGTGCAACAATTCCTTGTGTTAAAAGTAAAAAGAATATAAGATGTTGACTAATCTTCCAGAATAATTTCATTGTCTAATTCGTTTATATCACCTTCTTGGTAGGGATATTCTTGTTTTATTAAATTACCTACTTTGTCAACCGCTTTGCAAATGCCTTCGGTAATTAAGTCTTTTGAGCAAAAAGAGATCAACTCACTCAACGTGCTGTCCCAGAAGTCATTTTCAATGACGCTGTTTATACCTTCGTCACCAAGGATAGCAGCCTTTTTATCTGAGGGGCATATAAATATGAGGACGGCATTTCTTAATGCAGTATTGTTCATTTTTAATTTTCTGAAAACTCTTGAGGCTTTTTCTAATGCGTCTTCTTTGCAGTGTTTGGCAATATATACCCTTATCTCACCCGAAGTTAAAAGCTCTGCTTTGCGGATTGCTTCAACAACTTTATGATTGTCTATTTCTTTCATTCTAAATTTAGTCTTTATTATTATCGACCATCAGATACTTTTGTTGAGATTACTACTTTTGAATATAGCAGTTAAAAATTTACTACGGGTGCAGATTGCGATGCAGCATCCGCTTCGAAATATCCTTTTTTCTTAAAGCCAAACATTCCAGCATATATCACATGGGGAAATCGTCGGATGTATTGGTTGTAGTCTCGTGCCGTTTCGTTGAAACGATTTCTTTCTACTGAAATTCTATTCTCAGTTCCAGCCAATTCATCTTGCAAAGCAAGAAAATTTTGATTTGCTTTAAGTTCGGGATAGTTCTCACGAATCATTAATAACTTGCCTAATGCCGAGCTTAATTGACCTTGAGCTTCTTGAAATTGTTTAATGCCTTCTTCTGTAAGCTCTTCAGGATTTACATTTACTTGAGTGGCTTTTGCACGTGCCTCTACTACTGCAGTAAATGTTTCTTGTTCATGCGAAGCATATCCTTTGACTGTAGAAACAAGATTTGGTATCAAATCGGCACGTCGTTGGTAGGAGTTTTGAACTTGAGCCCATTGTGCTGTAACGGACTCTTGTTTATTTACCATAGAGTTATATCCACAACTAGAAAGAGTGAAAACACCCAAGAGTGCAATAAGGATTGTGTACTTTAATTTATTCATTGTTCTACTTGTTTAATGGTTAAGTTTCTTTTGTATGATTAAAATATATTTGTTGTCAGCATAAGAACATTTTTTTATAATAAAAGTTCTAATTTTATGCACTTGTTTTAAACCCTTGGTGGTGAAGCAAAATGCTGTATTGTTTGCTTGTAGGTGAACAGTTGTATTGTGAAAGTGTTTATTTACTAATTATGTTCTCAAATGCTTCACTCGTTTTAGAAAAGAGGTTTTTGCTTTGGTAAACAATAGAATTCAACTGTTTTCAAGTATTACACGACTTTTGTTCTATGCAAAAATACGAATTCAAGATGTATCGCGCTAATATTTGAGCTTTTAATTTGTTGTTGTTATGTATTTATGTTATGTTTTTGACTAAGAAGTTTATGTTTTGGATACTATCTATTTTTAATGAGATATTTTTCATAACTTTGCTTTCTAAAGTGTCTTTTATTAAAATTCTTTCTCAACCAAATATTTGAATATGAATCAATTTAAGCAATTGCTAGTTTTAATTATACTATCATCCAATTTACATTTATCAGCTTCAGTGGTTAACAAGACTGACACAATAGGTAAGTTCAATGAAGTCACAGATATTGAGTTGCGTATAAAAGAATTGACAGATACAGTCAAGATGGCAATAAATGATGAGGACGTTGCTTATCATGATACTATTATCTTGGTGCAGCAAGATTCTATTAGACTGCCAATTATTCAAGATTCCATATTAGTTCCAACTCAGCTTGAGCCTATAGATATACCATCAAGATCAGATTCGGTAATGGCTGATAAGGTTGTAGTTCAAAAGAAAAAAACAGTTTTTACACCACCTATTATTACAACATCTTTAGACACTCTCTATGAACGAAAAAGTAATGGAACACTTTTTTTGCCAGAGGAAACAAAGCTTGATGCATATTCACCCCAGCAAATGCTCTACTTTAGAGATACAATGTTGTATAATCCTCTATTTTTGCCAGTTGTTTTTAGTGGCAGAATAGACTCTCCAGATTCAATATTTGTTTATCCCGAAGAGAAGGATAGTTTAAAAGGTATTCTCATTTCTTCAGACGATACCTTTGTTCCACTTTTAGAGAAACGAGATTTTATTGATAAAGTTCGCAGAAACTACTTTCTTTCTAATTTAGATCAAGTGAAAATATCAGCATCTAAGCTTGAGAGCGTTACGCAAACAGCTACGGACACTGATGTGCGAGAAAAATTTAATCCTTTCAAGGAACTCCTTTCATCACAAACAAGTTTTTCATTGGAAAAGCCTGATGTAGCGGGGGCCACCATTGCACGCCGTTATTGGATTAAAACAGGTAATCACTCTTTGCAACTCTCTCAAAACTATTTCTCTCCCAATTGGCACAGAGGTGGAACTAGTCATTTTAATATAAGTAGTAATCAAATTTTTAATGTGAATTACCAGAAGACCAAAGTTAGATTTAATAACAGACTTGAGTGGCGTTTAGCTATATTTAGTGCTCCCGATGATACGCTTAGAGATTTCAGAATTGGCGATGATATGATTCGTTACTATGCAGACTTTGGGTTAGATGCATACAAGAAAACATGGGCATATTCTACTAACTTGGAGGTGAAAACTCAAATGTTTAATAGTTATCAATCTAATAAAGATGAATTGCGCTCTTCTTTTCTAGCGCCTCTGTATGTAAATGCTGGTATTGGTATGAAATATCATTTAGACAAACGTTCTAAAACTGTAAGACATAGAAGAACACGCTTGGCAATATCTATTTCACCTCTGTCTATTAATTATAGGTATGTTGGAAATGATGATGTGAATGAAAGGCGATATGGAATTCCGGCTGGAAAGAAATCTCTTTTTGATAAAGGTTCTACTCTAACCTCAAATATGACTTTCGATATCTCTAAGTATATTACATGGACATCGCGCATAAAATATTTTACAAACTATAGTAAAGTAGAAGCAGAATTTGAAAATACTCTGGATATGTCTTTGAGTCAATATTTCTCCACAAAGTTATATCTTCATTTAAGATTTGATGACGGTGTGCCATCTCATCCCGACTATAAATACTTGCAGATTAATGAGGTGGTAAGCTTTGGTTTGAATTTTAAGTGGTAAGTTCTTTCAAGCTTTTCGTATAGACTTAATTGAGATTATTCATTTTCTTAGCTTTGTATCGATGCAGAGACCCTATTACTTTACTAATATAATGAGTTCTTTCAACCAGACCTTTTAATACAGTAGATACATATAGATCAAAGCAAATAAGAACAAGAAATCTGAGTTGATTTTAAATTACAATTGCTTGTACACTATTAATTATCAGATGTAAATGCATGAGGTACTACTAGTCTGGTAAACAGTGCGTGTTGATTATCTTGCTAATATTGGAGAGGCTACTTAAGAATATCTGATTGTTGTATCTTAAAGCCATTTAAGAAATCAACTGTTTTCATACGTTTTCTGCCTTGAACTTGAAGTTCTAGAATGCGAATGAATCCGTCTGCAACAGCAATGTCTAGTAGTGAAGAGTTTTCTTGTACAATTGTTCCTATACTCAATTCATGATCTTGAGTGATAGGTGTGGCATCAAATACTTTCACATTGATTGTCTCATTGTCTCTCACAAGTGTTGTGTGTGCAGCAGGGTAGGGAGATAATCCTCTTATAAAACAATCTATTTCTTTAGCTGTCAAGGTCCAGTCAATCTTACATGTTTCTTTGAATATCTTAGGTGCAGACTTCAATAATTCTTTCTCTGTGTCTTGAGGTTGTAATGTGATGGAGCCATCAATTATAGCATCCACTGTTTTTAGGGTTAATTCTGCACCTACTTCCATCAATTTGTCGTGTATAGATCCTGCATTGTCTCTTTCACTAATATCAATTTTAGATTGATAAGCAATATTTCCAGCGTCAATTTCATGAACCAGTTTGAATGTTGTTACACCAGTTTCAGTTTCTCCATTTATAATTGCCCAATTTATTGGAGCAGCTCCGCGGTACTGAGGTAAGAGAGAGCCATGTAAATTGTAAGTCCCATGTTTAGGCATGTCCCAAACTACCTCGGGAAGCATACGGAAAGCTACTACAATATTTAAATCGGCATTTAGTGACTTTAGGTCACTTAAAAACTCGTTATCCCTAAGTTTTTCGGGTTGTAAAATGGGGAGGTTTTGAGACTTTGCGTATTTCTTCACATCCGACTCTTGCACTTTGTGTCCTCTTCCAGCTGGCTTGTCGGGCATGGTTACTACTCCCACTACATTATATTTGTTTTCAACCAATAGTTTTAGCGTTTCAACTGCAAAAGTTGGAGTGCCCATAAATATAATTCGAAAATCTTTTTTTGTCATGATGTTTTTCCTTATTCTTCAGAGTAGTGTTCAACCAGTACATCTCTGTATGCATTGAAAATGGACGATTGAGACATAATACCTTTATATTTACCTTCATTGTCAATCACTGGTAAGTTCCACGCTTTTGTATCTTCAAAAAGATTCATAATCTCTTCCATTGACATGTTTATATTTATTTCAGCTGGCGCACCTACCATAAATTTAGAGACTTTGAAACGTTCGTACAATTCAGGCCTAAAAATAATATTACGGATGTCGTTTAAGAGAACAAGTCCCATCAGAATACCTTCGTCATTTACAACCGGGAAAATATTTCGCTTACATTTTGAAATCACCTTAACCATCTCACCTAGATACATGTCGGGCTTTACAACCTCTAAGTCTGTTTCTAATAAATTATCTAATTCTAGAAAAGTAAGAACGGCTTTGTCTTTGTGATGTGTTATTAATTCGCCTTTCTTGGCCAATCGCATCGAGTAGATATTGTGCTTTTCAAAAAGTATTATAGTTGCGTATGAGCTAATAGACACCATCATTAGAGGAAGAAAAAGATCATACCCTCCAGTTAGCTCGGCAATTAAAAATGTGCCAGTTAATGGGGCGTGCATCACTCCTGCCATCACTCCAGCCATACCAAATAGCGAGAAGTTTTCCTGTGGTAATATTCCTGATAGTCCAATTGAATTGTGAGAGTAAGAGTATAAGAAACCTACCACACAGCCTAAGAATAATGTAGGGGCAAAAATTCCACCAGTTCCACCGGCTCCGTTAGTAGCACTTGAAGCAAATACTTTTGTTAGAATAATTAAAATTGCGAAGACGATAATGCCCCAACCATCTTTTAAGAAATAGAAAAAGCTATCGTCCATCAAGTTTTTGTATGAATCGCCACCAGCCAGAAGTGTCTCTATTGTATCATACCCTTCACCATATAGGGGGGGGAGAAAGAAAATAAGTATACTTAGCATGACACCACCAAGCATAAATTTCTTCCAATAAGATAGCTTTCCAAATATGCCCTCAATCCAGTTCATGCTTCGAGTGAAATAGAGCGATACAAAACCGCAGGCTATTCCAAGCAATATAACATGAGGAATTCGATCGAACGTAAAACCTTCCACTTGTGAGAAAGCAAACATTGCATTGGTGCCGGTGAGCATATAAGCAATAGTCGTAGCAGTAACCGATGTAACAAGTAGAGGTAGAATAGACGACATTGTGAGGTCTAGCAAAAGCACCTCTATCACAAACACAACACCTGCAATAGGAGCTTTGAAAATACCTGCAATCGCTCCTGCAGCACCACATCCTACCAATAGCATAATATTGCGATGCTCTAATTTGAAAATCCTTCCCAAGTTTGAACCAATAGCTGACCCTGTAAGTACAATTGGAGCCTCAGCTCCTACCGAGCCACCAAATCCGATTGTAAGTGAACTTGCAATAAGTGATGTGTATGTGTTGTGAGACTTAAGTCTGCTCTTTCTTTGTGATATAGAGTATAGCACTTTAGTGATACCATGACTAATGTCTTCTTTAACAATATATTTTACGTAAAGGCCAGCGAGTAGAATTCCCACAATTGGGAGTACCAGATAGTAGTAGTTAGCGCCAATATTTACAAAGTTTTTTGTGAGAGAACTTTGAATAAAATGGAGTGCCATTTTTAGTGCATGTGCTGCAAGAGCGCTGAATACACCCACCATTAAGCATATCATAAGAAGGAAAATACGCTCTGTAATATGCTTTCTTCTCCAAATTAAAAACTGTTCAAACATATATTTAATAAACTTCAGTAAAGATTAATGCATTATTATCGGACGATAAATGCTATTTAGTGTATGGAAATAAAAAATGCTACCTTTAATAGGTGCTCTTTTAGTTTCATTTAGCGGAGGTGCTGCATTGCAGCATATTCACACAATTAGCAAAACT
>CAYTJC010000027.1:0-3089 GCA_964437875.1 uncultured Dysgonomonadaceae bacterium | reverse complement strand
TCAGTTAAAACTATTGGTGAATATGCCTTTGATAATAGTGAATTTATTTATTTTATCCTACAAGATATTCTATATACTATTATGTCAATCAATTGCTTCGGAGCATTATTTATATTGCTAAGCAAAGTATATAAACGGGCTATATTATTCTCTTATAATCTCAATATTTCCGTTTGTTTCCAGTTTTAATATAGTTGACGGAGTTTGTTTGAATAGCTCGTCTTGTCTATATTCTACCACGTAGTCAACTAAGTTTAATATTTCAGGATTAATTTGATTGAAGTTTTGTGGTGAGGCTTCTCCAGCAAAGTTGGCAGATGTTGAAACAATTGGCTTTCTAAATCGCATACATAAATCTCGCGAAAACTTCTCTGAAGTAACTCTTACACCTATTGTTCCATCACTGTTTATTAGGTTTTCGGCTAAGTTCTTAGCTCCATTTAGAATGATTGTTAAGGGTTTGTCAGATAAGTCAATGAGGTCCCAAGCAATTTCAGGAACATCTTGGATGTATGTTTGTAGTTTTGCTGGATTGTCTAGTAAAATGAGCATCGATTTGCTTTTATTTCTTTTCTTTATAGCATATAGTTTTTCAACCGCTTCTTCGTTGGTTGCATCACAACCAATACCCCAAATTGTATCTGTAGGATAAAGTATAACTCCCCCTTGCTTTAGAACTTCAACCGCTTTTTTTAAATCTTCGTTCATTGTTGATTAGATTTTATTTTTTGAACTATAATGGCATTTTCGTATTCATTCTCATAAGATATCCATTGGTGAAGAACTCCAGACTTATTAAATTTTGAGCTTTCGAAAAGCTGTATGCTTGCTTTGTTGCTTTCTGGAATGATTGCGTATAGTTGATTAATCATCAGGAAGTTGAAAGCATAATCTTGTAAAAGACGCAATGCTTGTTTTGCATATCCATCTCTTCGCCAATGTGAGTCTATATATATACCAACTCCGCACCTGCTGTTTAGGGCATCAAAATCATAGAGGTCTATTGTACCAACTGTAGTTTCTCCTTCATGCAATGCTATCATAAATCGAAGTTGTTTAGACTGGAAGATATCTGTTTGTGCATCTGCAATATATTGTCTCAAAACAAATTTGGAGTAAGGAGACATTGCCGATCCAAACTTCCACACCTCTGTATCATTTTCCCATTTGTAAAGCACCTCTAAATCTTCGGGCTCGGGAGCACGCAGATAAAGAGTGTTGTTGTTAAGAAACTTGGTCATAATTTAAAAAGTTATCGTGCATCTAATGCTTCGCCTATTCTGAGGAATATGTTTTTTTTGCGTTTGTTTCTTTCTTGCTGTGTCTCTTGGGCCGACATGATTACTTGAAATGAACTTTCGCCTCTTACTGTAGCCTGCACAGCTCTGTATATAACACCCCAATCGGGTAAGCCTCCTAGATTTCTGTCATCTATAAACATATCTACGCTTAGTTTACGAGGCGATGGGATTGTCTCTTCAGGGTAGTTGGTATTGTTTGCATAGAATATCAAACCTCTTTCAGCACAATAGTCTATAGCTTCTTGTAGCAGTTCGTCTTCGCGAACTGTCCACAAAATAAGCTTATGATTCTCCTTTTGCAGTTGAAGAAGCGTTTCAATTGCGAAGGGTACGGGCTGTCCTATTTTTGGATACTTGTGTTCAACAATTGTTCCATCAAAATCTATTGCAATAGTCATTTTGTCTATTTCTTTATTTGTTGTTTTTATTTGTTCTTATTACTCTTCTGTAGCCTTCTCTTCTTTTTTGTTCACTTTTAAATAGTTTACCGATGGGTAGCTAAATATATATGCTGTGAAAGTAATTAATGTGAGTAACATATAGTTTTGTTTAAATGAAAAAGCATAAAGAATAATATTTAACGTAGCTACTAAAAATAGTATTCCAAATCTTGCCATAAAAGCTTTTTTGTAAAGAGTGGTTGTAAAGCGTTCGTCTTCAGTATTTTTGTTTTTATTCATTATCACAGAGAAAAGCTTTAATGCTCCTGGAATACCAAATAATGTTAGCAAAAGAGCCCAACTCTCCACAGCAATAGGAATATTTGAAGCATAGGGTGATATGTATATCCATTTGAAAGCAAAGCTCACAAATAATGTCGCCTGAACAATAAATGCTGTGTAGAATAGAAGCTTTAAGCTGCGTATTACTGATTCTGATTTCATTTATTACGAGAGTTTATATGATTCATCAAATGGAGTTCTGTTTAATATCGATCGGCCAAGTGTCACTTCATCAGTATATTCTATTTCGTTTCCAATAGAAACTCCCCGTGCAATTATTGAAACTTTAATGTTTAGCGGTTCTAGCTTTCGGTAGATATAAAAGTTAGTTGTGTCGCCTTCCATTGTAGCACTTAAGGCCATTATTACTTCTTTCACCCCTTTGGTACTCACCCTTTCTATCAAGCTTGCAATTTCTATGTCCGAGGGACCTATACCATCTATTGGAGATATAATTCCACCCAACACATGATATTGACCTTTATATTGCACCGTGTTTTCTATTGCCATCACATCTTTGATGTTTTCAACAACACAAACAATTGATGGGTCTCTTGATGTGTCTGCACATATATTGCAAACTTCACTATCAGAAATGTTATGGCAAGAGGAGCAATATTTCACTTCATTCTTTAATGTCAAGATTGCTTCCGAAAAACCTTTCACATGTTCGTGATCCTGACGTAACAAATGCAACACTAAACGGAGTGCTGTTTTTCTGCCAATACCAGGAAGTTTTGAAAACTCATTTACTGCATTCTCAAGAAGGGATGATGGATAGGGTTGATTCATTTACTGTATATTATATCAAGTACAAAGATAGCACGAATGACTTTATGGAACAAATGTAGTAAATAAGAAACAGAGAATTATCTTTCATCATCAAACTGGCAGAAAATCTTTTAAAAAAGATGAAAATTTGTTTGTCTATGTGCATATATTTTATAGCTTTGTCTCACTGTTGGGTTGCTGTTTACTGGCAGTCTTGTTTTATATTAAAATAAAAATCAAACAATATATTAACCTCAATTAATTCACAATTTATGAAAAAGTACAATTTTAACGC
>CAYTJC010000026.1:0-11904 GCA_964437875.1 uncultured Dysgonomonadaceae bacterium | reverse complement strand
GTCTGTTTTCGAAATTCATAGAAGGGGACAAGGAGGCTTTTTCCTTTTTTTATGAATTCTATATAAACGACTTGTACGCATATGGTATAAGTCTTGGAGGAGAAAAAGAAGTGGTGAAAGACTGCATTCAAGATATCTTCTTGCAAGTCTATTTTGAAGAGAAGAAGTATTCTTCCCCTGATCATTTTAAGTATTTCTTACTGAAGTCCTTCAAAAACAGGCTTTATAATATTTATAATTCAAAGGCCATCTCAGCAACAACCGGTATTTCGGAAGATGTTCTTAATTTTACTATTACCACAACCGTATTGGACCAGATTATTGAAGAGGAAGATCGTGTCATTATTAAACAACAAGTTGATGATCTTCTTTTAAAATTGACTTCCCGGCAAAAAGAGGCAATGTATCTTCGATATATTCAAGAATTAGAATATGAGGAAATTGCCGAAATATTGGATATAACACCGCATGCGACCCGTAAGTTAATCTCACGATCTATGAAACGTTTGAGAAGTCATGAACAATGGATACCGTTTATTTTGGCAACGCTGTTATTCTTTAAATAACTTTGGTCTTACTTCCTCGTCTCTTGCGTTGGTAGAATCATAATCATTTCTTACTAATACTCCGTTTGCTTGCTGTGAGCAGATTCGTTACTTTGAGTACGCTCCAAATGTTTTTTTGGCTCAAATGCATTAAGTTATGCTTTGATATTCGGCATATTGGAGGGCTTGTAAATCGGAATTCCGTCTTTTTATGAAAGACTTATTTAAATTTTTTTTAAAACATGGGGACAAAAAAAAATCTTGTTTGTATATATAATACAGAGACAGGAAAAATGCAGATAGAAAAATATACAAGCTATACCACGATAGATTTTCTCAAAGACAAGGATTTTCTTAAGTGGCAACTCTTTCACGATGAAGAGGACATTCTGTTTTGGGATAACATCATCGAAAAATATCCTGATTTGAAATCGAAAATAGAAGAGGCCGCCGATTTATTTAAAGACAATTTACGGTTCAATGATTTTGAAATGTCCCGATCGGAAATCTCCGATAGTCTTGCTTCATTACAAAAGAAAATCGACAAACGAGAAAAACGAAGCCCGAAACGTATTATCTTAAGCATATCCGCCGTGGCAGCAGTGATAGTTATTTTAATTATTTCATTGCCTTTTTTTCTCAATAGAAACGTTAACCAGTTGGATATCGCAACTTTTGCTCAATCATTCCAGGATGACAATGATCTCTATTTGTCCGATATTAAGCTGATATTGTCCGAAAATAATACTGTCGTTTTAAAAAATAAGGAATCGTCAATCGAATATAATGAGAATGCGATTAAAGCCGACGATAATCTTATCCCCAAAGAAGATACATCGCCTTACAACCAATTGATCATTCCGTATGGAAAACGTTCTACGATTACTTTTTCTGATGGAACAAAAGCATGGGTTAACGCAGGCAGTAAACTGGTATATCCTGCTGAATTCGGTGAGGCTAAAAGGGAAATTTATGTGGATGGGGAAATTTATATTGAAGTTGCCGAAGATAAGAAACGTCCATTTGTGATTAAAACGTCGCAAATGGATATCCAAGTATTGGGGACAAAGTTCAATGTTTCGGCATATGAAGCGGATAAGATAAAAAGTGTTGTCCTGTTATCCGGTTCGGTTAGTATTTCTTCCGATATGAACAAGAAGGAAATAATTTTAAATCCCAACCAAATGTATTCTGCTTTAGAGAACACCTGTTCGGTAGAAAGCGTGGATGCAAACTTGTACATTTTATGGACACAAGGATTATACCAATTTGAAAGTGAAGAACTGGGAAATATCCTCACCCGACTCGAACGTTATTACGGCATAAAAATAAACCGCGATACTGCTGTAACAACATTGAAATGCTCCGGGAAACTCGATCTGAAAGACGATTTAAGCAAACTGCTGGACGAACTGTCCCTCGCATTACCCATAAGCTATCGACAAAATGGCGGCGGTAGTTATATAATTGATGCAAGATCTTAAAAATTGGATGGCAGATTGATTAGGGATGACGCGGGTAATGTTTGATATGTAGAATAATATTGAAATATAACTCTATTAAAAGAAAATGCCTATGAAGAAAATCTGATTATAGAAAACAACAACCGGATGATAGGTCCAGTATCATCCGGTTAAAACTTAAATGTAAAACCAGTTTAGTTTCAAATTTAAATCATTACAAATGTATGACAAAAAACGAACATCTTAGTTTAAAAAAAGCTAATATTAGAAGAGCCTGTCGAATTATGAGAGTGATATTTTTATGCCTTGCTTTGGGAATTGGTTGCTGCTTTTCAAACAACAGTTATTCCCAGTCGACAAGAATCTCTCTTAACCTTAAGAACAAAACAGTTAAACAGGTTTTGACTGAAATAGAAAAGAATAGCGAATTTATTTTCTTTTATCAAGACGATATTCTTGATGTGAGCAGGAAGGTAACGGTAAATGTCGATAACAAAACAATCGAAGATATTTTAAATGAAATCCTCAGCGTATCAGATAATACCTATTTTGTTTCTGACCGTTCGATTTATATTGTTAAGGATGAATTGGATTCAAATATTAATGATATAGAACAACAGCAGAAAAAACAAATTACTGGTGTTGTTTATGATGCTTTAGGTGAGTCGATTATTGGAGCCAATATCATTGAGAAAGGAACTACAAACGGAACAGTCACCGACATTGACGGTAAGTTCACGCTCCATGTGGACAACAATGCTGTGTTGCTGGTATCCTATATCGGTTATCTAACACAAGAAATATCGACTGCAGATAAAACCTCTTTCGAGATTACTTTGCAAGAAGATACACAGAGTTTGGAAGAGTTGGTTGTCACAGGTTTTGGATTAGCCCAGAAAAAAGCGACCTTAACAGGAGCGATTTCTTCTATCTCATCTTCTGATATCGAGCGCTCGAATGCTTCGACAACTTCAGGTGCTTTAGTGGGCAAAATAGCTGGACTGAATACCCGACAGGTTAATGGGGAACCTGGTCAGGGCACTTATATGAATATACGTAATATGGGAACGCCATTGTTTGTTATTGATGGGATGCAATGCGATGAAGGCCAGTTTAATAACATAGATTTTAACGATATTGAATCTATCTCTATTTTGAAAGACGCTTCCGCATCCATTTACGGGATGCGTGCTGCTAACGGAGTTGTCGTGGTAACGACCAAACGGGGAAAAAAAGACACTAAAAACACAGTCTCATTCAATGGCTATTATGGCTGGCAGTCATTATCCCTATATGCCAAGCCGGCTGATTCGAAAACATATGTTACCAACTATGTTCAATCAGAAACGATCAATGGAACAGACCGTACGATTAGTCAAGAAGACTATGCCAAATGGCAAGCCGGTACGGAAAAAGGCTACCAAGGATTTGACTGGGCAGATTTTATATGGAGAACTGCCCCCCAATATTATATGAATCTGAATGTGTCAGGAGGTACGGGTAAAACGAACTATTACGTATCTATAGGACGTATGGAGCAGGAAGCTATGATTCGTAATTTTAATGGTTTTAATCGTACAAACGTACAGACGAATATTGATATGCAAATCAATGACCGTCTGAAATTAGGGGCTTCTATGAATGGTCGTGTTGAACAGCGAAGAAACCCTGCATCACCAGAAAGTAATGTCTATTGGATACCTCGTTGGTCTATGTATAGAAATCTTCCAACTAAAAGGCCGTATGCGAATGACAATCCTTTATACCCTCAGTATGTTTCTTCATATGGTATGACCAATTTTGCAATTTATAATTATGACCAGTTAGGCTACAGTGATGATACATGGCGGGTAATTCAATTGAATGGTGATATAGAATACAAATTATTGGAGGGGCTTAAACTTAAAGGCCTTTTTGGTTATTATTTTACTTATAACAGGAATGATAAACATGAATACTCCTATAGTCTGTATTCGTATGATCCGATTGCCGACTCATATAATGAAATAGAAGCCAAACCGGCGGGCAGTCGTTGGAGAGGGACTTCACATTCTGAAACACTGACATCTAATATTCAACTGGCATATAATAAGCAGTTTGAATTGCATAAAGTAGATGCAGTCGCTGGATTTGAAGCCATAAAGGTAGATAATCCCGGTTATAATATGAATTCGATTCCAGTTTCAAATGTTATTGATTTAATTGATTTTAAATCGCTTAATGGCTTCAGTGATTGGCGTCAAAATAACGCTTCAGCCCGATTAGGTTGGTTGATAAATGTAAACTATGATTATTCTAATAAATATTTAATGCAATTTTCTGCTCGTTATGATGGGTCCTGGAAATTTCCACCTAATCATCGTTGGGGATTCTTTCCTTCTGGATCTCTAGGATGGAGAATTTCGGAAGAGGTTTTCTGGCAGAACACTAATCTGACGAAATTTTTCGATGATTTCAAAATTCGCGCTTCCTATGGAGTTGTGGGTGACGATAATGTAAGTGGATATGGTAATTTTGACTATTTGTCGGGATATGTTTATAATAGCGGGACAAGTGGTGTTATTGATGGAGAATACATTGTGGGTTCACAGGCTAGGGGATTGGCAGTCACCACTCTTTCCTGGATGAAAGCAAAGATTCTGGATGTAGGTTTTGATGCTGCCTTTCTTGGTAATCGATTGATAGCACAGTTTGACTATTTCAGGCGCTTACGCACTGGTCTTCCTGAAAGCCGATATGATGTGTCCATCCCTGTTGAAGTAGGTTTTAGCCTGCCGAAAGAGAACTTGAATTCTGATATGCACAAGGGGGTTGATATGGCAGTAAAGTGGAGTGATAAGGTCGGCGATTTCAATTATTCAATTGGTGGAAATATGACATATTCACGTTTTTATAATTGGGAACAATACAAACCTCGATTTGGTAATTCATGGGAATATTACAGGAACTCTGCTCATCACCGGATTGGAAATATTAATTGGGGATATGAAGCGATCGGTCAATTTCAAAATTGGGAGGAAATTGCTGTTTATCCGATCGATCTAGACGGACAAGGTAATAAAACAATCCGTCCAGGAGATATTTTATATAAAGATGTTAATAAAGATGGCGTAATCAACTGGATGGATGAACGTCCGATCGGATATGCCGAAGGGCGGATACCAAATTTAAACTGGGGACTTAACTTCTCATTTGATTGGAAGGAATTTGACTTGGCTTTCGACCTTACTGGTGGAGCGCTAAGTTCATGGAGTCGCAATTGGGAAGGTATGCGTCCGTTCCATGATGGAGGGACTAATCCTCAATATTATATGGAGGATACTTGGCATTTGGCCGATATCTGGGATGTAAACAGTGAATATTTACCAGGGAAATACCCAGTGCTAATAGCTGGAAATAATAATCATTCGAATTACTCAAGGCACAGCACTTTCTGGACAGTAAATACCAATTATTTAAAATTAAGAAATATAGAGATCGGATATGCTTTCCCTAAAACATGGTTATCCAAAATTCAACTCTCTGAATTACGGCTCTACTTATCAGGAACAAACTTATTTACCTGGACTAATACTTTTCACACGGATCCGGAAACGACAAATGACGCAGGGTTAGATTATCCGGGTGCGAGAGTTATAAATATAGGTTTAAATGTTAAATTTTAGCGCATTATGAATATAAATAGATATATCTTTTTCGGTTTGATAATTACACTATTATCGACTACGGCTTGTGATGAATTTCTAGATATTGAATCAGACACAGTTCTTACCAATGAGCAAATCTTTAAGGATAAAAATATGATTCAATCTGTCTTGTCAAATTTATATGGACGTACAAGATGGTGGGGGCAACATTTAAGCGATCCTTGGGCGTACAGTCAAACTGACGAAGCTTTAATTTCCGATAGTGGTCCCAGTTATGAATCTACTTTTAGTGAAAGTTATTGGAGAGTGTATGATTATGCATTTGTTCGCGATGTTAATCAGTTTCTTCAAGGTGTCAGGGAAGCGGTCAATTTGACGGATGAAGAGAAGAAATCATTGGAGGGTGAAGTTCGTTTCCTACGTGCTTGGTATTATTTTGTAAGTTGCAGGGGGCTGGGAGGTGTGCCAATCATTGAAGATGAGATATTTGCATATGATGCTGGAATGGATGTTTTGAAGTTACAAAAAGCTCGTTCGACAGAAGTTGATACCTACGATTATATCATCAACGAATGTAAGGAAGCTGCAGAAATGCTTCCAACAGGCAAACAAATAAATGGGGCACGAGCCAATAAATGGACGGCAAAAATGCTTCAGGCACGAGCAGCGATCACGGCGGCATCTTTGGCTAAATATAATAACTTGATGACAACGCCGATTAGAACGGCAGGAGGAGAGGTTGGTATTCCAGCTGATCAGGCGGAGAGATATTATAAAATAGCGCTTGCTGCAGCAAAGGAGGTGGTCGAAAGTAATGTATACGTTTTACAAGATAAATATCCCAACGATAAAGGACGGAATTTTTATGAGGCAGTGTGTGTAAAAGATGGAAATACTGAAATTATTTGGGCTTTTGATGCTTTTTATCCGGGTCTTACTGTTTCTTTTTCTTCCTCTAATATGCCTATGACTCATTTTGAAGGAGGGGGAGCTTCGTCGTATCTGACACCAGTATTAAACTTGGTTGAAGATTATGAACCTATTCAGACGACTACTCCAGGCAAACGGGTAAAAATAGAAACCGAAGAAAACGGGACGTATAAATTTTATGATTCGGCAGATGGTCCCTTCAAAGACCGAGATCCTCGTTTATGGGGTACTATCATTTATCCGAGTGCCTCTTTTCGTGGCTCAGAGGTTCCTTTGCAGGCTGGTCAGTTAATCAGGAAAGATGGAAATTGGGAAATATTGACAGGTGATTTGGGAGAAACGGATGAAGAAGGGCGAATAATTACCTCTAGAAACGGTCCGCTGGAAGTGCCTAGTCAAAATGTGAATAAAACGGGTTTTCATTGTCGTAAATTCCTAGATGAGACGCCTTTAGCCTCTCAGGTTGGTTCCGCTATGTGGAATCCTCACTTTCGTATCTCTGAGGCTTATATGATTGTTTGCGAAGCCTCTTTTGAAACCGGTGATGTGTCAACCGCTCTGGAACATATCAATGCGGTGCGTAACCGAGCGGGAATACAAGACTTAGAAACATTGACTTTTGATAATATTGTGCATGAATACAGAGTTGAATTTGCTTTCGAAGACCATCGTTACTGGGATATGATTCGCTGGCGTTTGGCTGATAAAGTATGGAATGGTGATAATAAAGACGAATTGGCACGCCATCGTCAGTTATTCCCTTATCAGGTTGTGGCTCCGGGTGATCCTAATGACAGTAAATGGGTGTTTATTGAAAAATTTGCCTATAAATCGGTGAATGCTCGTTATTTTCGCTTACGTAATTATTATTATCCGTTTGATAATAACTGGTTAGGAAAGAATCCGTTATTGGAGAAAAATCCATACCAATAGATTTTGAATTGATTAGTGAATAAGATAATTGACAATCAGATGTCTATAATCTTATTCAATATAGACTTTAATAATTATTAAATCAATTGAATAATGAAAAATGTAAAAATATTAATTGTCCTGTTAATAGGGTATATTGTTGCTGGATGTATGAAAGATAATTATGATGTACCTGAATCTTTTCTGACCGGTAGAGTTACGTATGAAGGTACTCCTTTAAATCTGAGAGGTACTGGTGAAGCCATTACCTTACAATTATATCAACATGGGTATGACTACCTTAACGCAATTCCCGTATTTGTTGGGCAAGACGGGAGTTTTTCTGCTACATTGCTCAATGGCGATTATTTATTAGTAACTAAGGATGGTAATGGTCCATGGGTAAATAACCGTGACTCCGTTAAGTTATCCGTCAAAGGGAATAAAGTCATAGATTTGAATGTGACGCCTTTCTTTTTAATATCAGATGAAATAATATCTATGTCGACGAATCGATTGGAGGCGTCATTTATGATTGAACAAATTGTCTCAACGGCTAAGATATCCAATGTGTTATTATTGCTGAATAAGACACAGTTTGTGGATGATATCAATAACATCTTTCGACGAGAATTTAAAGATATATATGCAGGACAGGTGAATCTTGAAGTTGATCTTTCAAACAATACGGATGTGGTCAATGCACAAGCGCTTTTTGGACGCATATGTGTTTGGACTGAAGGTGCCGATCAAGGTATATACTCTGAAGTAGTCCGTTTAAAATAAATGATTTATGACGAAATTATTCATCTTCGTATGGATAGCTCTGCTATCCATACCTTGTTCGTTGTATGCCCAAAAAGGAAGAAAACAATGGACGGAAGAAGAAGCATGGACATGGCATAAAGAAGTGGGAGAAATTAAAGGGTTTTGAACCCATAAGTGCATATCCCGGTATGTCGCGTAAGCAGATCTTCCAGAAAGCATCCGAATTGGGATTTAACAGTGTTCGTTTCTGGATCCATGCGAAAGAAACCGATGAGCAAATCAATTTTATTAGAGAAATGGCCGAAGAGGCTGATGCCTTCGGGTTGACCATTTCTCCTGTTCTGGCTTTTTCTTACAATTTTTTCAATCTGAAAAATAAGGAAAAAGCTTTTGTGGATGCGAAGAAATATACTCAACAGGTTATTGGTGCTTTCGCCAATGATAAGCGGATTATCCTGTGGGATATCTGGAATGAACCGATAATGCATGACACACCGGAAATGTATGAACAAATGGATTGGATTGAGGCAGCCGTCGAATGGTGCAGGGAAATGTCCCCCATTCAGCCGATTACAGCTTCTATATTTTGGGATTCCGGGGTGAGCCCCGATTCCGTAAGCAGAGCAATAATTCGCCGAAGCGCGGTGGAAGCCATGATGGATGTGCATAACTTTCATCATTATGAATGCGGTAGCGATCATATGGAAAGAATAGAATGGATGGTTAAACGCCTGCAGAATATTAGTAATCGTCCTCTAATTTGTACGGAAGCGATCGCACGGACAAAAGGGAGTACAGTTTCTAGATCTTTAATTCCTTTCGCGCAACATCAAATCCATTTCTACACCTGGGGGCTATATGTGTGTGATATGAACTGGACGGTGTCCTGGGGGAGAAGTACCTATGAGCCATTTGATCCCATGTTTCATGAGTTGCTTCATCCCGATGGAGAGCCTTATGATTGGAGGGAGCTCGACTGGTTACGTAATTTCCGGTTTTCATCCGAAAAAGAGAATATTGATCCTGGTGCCGAATGGACTGAACGATGGACTAAAGACCGATCATGGAAATGGATGGTTACAGGATCGGTTAAAGGTGTAACCTATGAAGAAAACAATTCACTTTATCCAGAAGAATATAATGGGTGGAGAGTTCGATGTAAATATAGTGAATGGAAAGAAAATAAAGATCTTTTTTATCAAAAATTAGATAATCTGCTTTACTTGGCAAAATCCTCTAACCGAAGGGTTATTCCGTCCTTATTGTCTGATGAATCAATCAATGAAAATGATACAATACTTGCTTCTTATGTGTCACAGGTGATTCGGCGATATGCTATTGATCCTCGTATTATGGCATGGGAAATCTATACGCACCCCGGAGTTACTGAAACAAATCAAGCTAAATTGACAGACTTGTTACAAATGCTTTTCCGGTATGCTCGATTTGAATTTCCCAATCAGCCGTTGACAGCGACACCTTATGTTTCGGTGAAAGAGTTTGCGCCTGACTTCCAGTTTAAAGAAGCGCTTATACATGGACGTTTAAAAGGATGGGATATGTTGATCTGTGAAGGAGGTAGTGCGCCCGAATTATGTAATTTAGTGTGGGCTTTATCAGATGTTATATCTTTTTCCACTTGTCAGGAAGCACTCGAAGCCGGATGGCTGATAAGTATAGCTTATCGTTATGGCAGGCCTCTTATCTGTACAGAATGGACTCCACCTTCGGATCAAGCGGCTAAAGAAACACTTGATATTTTTTCTAAAAGCCATGTCTTCTGGTATAATACAAGCGATTGGTATGATAGCCAGCTGATTGATTCATTCCAGTTTGAGCCGATTATCACTCCTATTCAGTAAGGGAATGTTAGAATTGATAAACAAAAATCAAAAAACCATTTTAATTTGAAAAGTATGCGACACAAAATAATCCTAATAATATTATTTCCATTTTTTTTTATTGGAACCAAAGGATGTAATGAAAAAAATGATATAGATGTGCTGAATAGTGAACACATGTATAGCAATATGGTCTCCGTAATTGATCATGGTATAAAAAATGACGGGACGATTATTGGGTCGGAAATAAACAATCTAGTTCGTAAGTCATACGGAAAAACTCTTTTTTTCCCAGCTGGGATATACAATTTATCTGAACCAATTTTATTGCCATTAGATTATACGAAGAATGTTAATGTTGTTTTTGATAAAAATGCACTGGTTAAAAGCGATAAACAACTTGAAGCATTGATAAAAGTAGGATATTCGGAAATATATATCAAAGATCCGACTCATCGCCGTTTTTCTTATATAGAGGGCGGCATACTAGATTGTTATAATGCTGATAACGGGATTTTAGTGAATGGATTGAAACAGTTAGTCTCTATACGTACCATGAGTTTAGTAAGAGGACGTAATACCCACATTAGAATAAATGTGACAGACGACTTTTTAGGAACGGCTAGTTCAGATACCAAAATAGATAATGTTACTATCCAGGGAATGTCCTCGAACGAAGATATTTATGGAATTTACATAGATGGATCATGCCATGATAATAAAATATCTGATACATTTATCTACGGGACAAAATATGCCGTTGTAACGAAAAGTGCCGGACACTTCTTGAATAATGTTCATATTTTATCATTATCTTCTACTGGTGGTACCGATCTTGGCTATGAAGATAATTTTCGGGATACAGAAGGCATCCGCATTGAAACAGGAGGTTTTTTTATATTTAACCAGGTTTATTATGATACTGTAGATAAAGCTATAGTAGTAACGGATAACCATGCTCCTATTTTACTGTTGGATCAGAATGTTTCTTTTTCTTATCTGGACAATTTTGGAAGTTCATTTATTTATCGAGACAAAAGTGCAACTTCAGATATGCAGGTAAAGTTGTCTAACTCGGTTTTTACTTTGAAAAATAGAAAAGGGAGTTATAAAATTTTTGATATGAATGTGCCGATGATCGGATGGGACGTACGCGAAACTTTTACTTTCATTAATTGTGCGATAGAAAATCCTCATTTAATAAACCCATATGATCCATGTCTCCTACAAAGGCTTCGAAAAACGACTTCTGATGCAATTATATTTACGGATATCTCGAATTTTGATACAGAATGGCATGTGTTGGGAGCCTTGGTCACATCTCCTTATCGTAATTTATTACGTTTGGATTTTGACGATAATTTTGTCCTAGAATTAGATGCCAAATTCACAGGTACTTTTGACTTAATTGATTATAAAATATTAAATTCAAATAATCCTGCTTTTCAAATAGGATATGTGATAAAAGATGATTTCTGTGTATTGCTTTTTAGACCGAAAGCATCTCAGAATTTCTATCCAATAATAAGTGATCTATTAGGCAATGGATCTTTTATGCCTACTCCGTCCAAAGATCAGCATTATAGACTGGTGGATTATGATATAACAAATGAACCCATAGTCATCATAAATATGGATTAATTAGTTGTTAAGGATGGAGATGCACTAAAGGTTGATATATGTATATTTAATTGATATTTGTGCTATTCTTAATTTCTCTCTTTTATTCGCAAAGCTTGAATATGTGGCTGAAAAGGCCGCTGACGGCAAGACTTATATCTGGTGCAACTCAAACGGC
>CAYTJC010000025.1:1232-11979 GCA_964437875.1 uncultured Dysgonomonadaceae bacterium | reverse complement strand
ATCTGATCAGATTAAAAAAGGTGCTGCACTGAATGCTGTGCAAATTGCAGAGTATATAGTAGAAAAAGAGTTTCAGAAATATTAGCTCTTAACCACACTGGTTAGAAATTATACATTTCATCGAAAAAATATAAAGACGCATAGCTTTCTTACTAAAAGTCTTGCGTCTTTTCTTTTGTAGCTATATATTGTTCTCTGTTAAAGTCATTGTGTTATAGTTGCGATTCATTCAAAATTTGCAAATAGCTAACACCAAATACCTAATAGCTGTTTTCAAACCAATACCTTCACAAACCAATACACCAGAATCCCTAAGTTGATAAACTTAAGCACAGTCCCCGCAAAGAACCCTAGAATAGCACCTGATGCATGTTTCAATGCCACTTTTATATGTGAGCCCGAAAGCAAACCGCCCACTAATGCCCCTACAAAAGGGCCAAGAATAATACCAAGCGGGCCAAACCAAAACCCTGCAATGAAACCAATGCCAGCACCCCACACCACCATTTTGCCACCTCCAATTCTTTTGGTACTCCAGATAGGCAACACATTATCGAGAATGGCCACTACCAGTGTGAACAAACCAACAGCAATAATTACCGACCAAGAGAGGCGATAACTCACAGAAGGAACAAACTTGAGCACCAACAAACCCAACCAAGAAAGCGGAGGCCCAGGCAACACTGGCAATACTGAGCCAACAATGCCGACAATGAGCAGTATAACTGCCAAAGAGATTAAGATAGCCTCTAACATGAGATAGGGATTATAATTAGATTGAGCGATGAGTTGTTTTTGAAAACTAAATCTCATATAGCTAAACAAAAGAGTTGGTGTACAAGTTCGCTGCTCTCATAATGGAATCTGTGCTACTTATGTTTTCTCAACACCCTGTGTGGCAATTGTCCGTGACCCACAATTTCGAAAGGGCAAGAATCATATGCTTTGTCCAACCAGTCTTGTGAGATTTCTGTTCCACAATGGTAGTGTGCAGATTCATTTACACACAATACATTCCGAACCGTTGAGAGAATAGTTCCAATATCGTGCGAGACTAAGATAATGCCCATGTGCTCGTTGATTTCATCTAAGATTTTATAGAAATTAGTTTCAAACAATTTATCAACGTAAGATATGGGCTCGTCAAGTATCAACAAAACAGGATTATCTATAATGGAACGCCCCAGCAATACCCTTTGCAATTGCCCTCCCGACAATTCCCCAATGGGCCGGTTCAACAAGTTGTCCACCCCCATCCTCTCAGCTACTTGCAACACTCTCTTCATATATTTTGTAGGAAGTGTAAATGAGGGCAACTTGCTACTCATAGAAAGTCCCGATAGTATAACATCGTGAACAGTGATGGGAAATTTCTGATCAATCCTATTAAGCTGGGGCAAGTAGCCAATATTTATTTTAGACACACTCTTGCCCGCCTCATTAAAGAAAGTAATCTTTCCTTCCGTGGGCTTTATCAAGCCCATAATGGTACGTAGCAAAGTAGTCTTGCCGCCACCATTAGGACCAATAATTCCAAGAAAATCTTTTTGATATACCGAGAATGAGATATCCTTAATTATGCGCGGATTGTTCTCATAACCAGCTGATACATTAGATATGTCAAGAATCTTATTCATTGTTGGCTAATATTTCAGCTATTTTTATCAACTCTTCACTCCAGTTATACGACAAGGGATCTATTGAGTGAATAGATGCATCCACCTCTTTAGCCAACGACTCGGCATTTTTCATGTCGAAACCTTTTTGCACAAAAATAGTTTTGATACCCTTCTCATGGGCAAAGTCAATCATCTGTTTCAACTGTTGGGGCGAAGGGCTTTTCCCTTCAAACTCAATGCTATATTGTGTCAGGTTATAATCGCGCGCCAAATAACCCAATGCAGGATGATAGATAATAAAAGATTTTACAGGAGCATCTCGTAGCAAAGCTTCAATCCTCTTGTCAGTTGCAATTATCTCTTTCCGCAACGTTACAAAGTTGTCTCGGTACATTTTTTGATTCTCCACATCGGCCGCAACCAATGCGTTTAGCATATTCTCAGCCATAATGAGGGCACTTTTGGGCGAGCTCCATGTATGTGGGTCTATTCCGCTGTGATCATGCCCATCATGATGCTGGTGTTCACCTATTTCTAAGATGTGATCATCGCCTTCAATCAAGATGATTTCGTTGGATGTATTTACCACTTTCACATCTGCATTATTTTCTTCAAGGGTTTTGCCCCAAGCTTGCTCAAAGCCTAAGTATCCAACTTTGAAATACAATGTACTTTTGCCCAAAGCCACCATTTGTGAAGGAGTTGGATCATAAGTTTCAGGACTCGTCCCTGCAGGAACAATGGTATTGACCGCAAAATTATCGCCCACAATTTTCTCTGCAAAGTAACGTTGTGGCTCAATTGTTACTGAAATAACAGATCCATTTTTAGTGGATGAGTTGCAACTAACAACAAAAAGAAGGACAAGTGACAGCAATATATAATTTCTCATTGAAAATGATTCAGTTTAATTTGACTTACTCCAAAGTACAAATTTAGCAAAAATTACACTTTTAGCAATGTATTGGACAAGTATTTGGTACATTTGTTGTTTATTTTTCAAAACATCTATCCATCTATGCATACACAATTACCTACAGAGTTGATAACTACAGAAGACGGTTCACATTCACTCTTTGTACCTCATCTCAATGAGCACTACCACTCCACCCATGGAGCCATTCAAGAGTCGCAGCATGTTTACATAGAAACTGGATTTGCTGCTTGTGAATTGCAACAACTAAATGTTTTGGAAATTGGTTTTGGCACAGGTCTCAATGCATTTCTCACACTGCTGGAAGCTGAGAAAACAAATAAACATATTAGCTATTCCTCACTTGAATTGTACCCAATCTCTGAGAAAAGTGCAAGCCAGCTCAACTATGCACAACAAATAACTGATGATGCTAACACACACCTATTTTTAGCCCTACACAATGCTCCTTGGAATGAAGAGGTTGAAATAACCCCAACATTTATTTTGCATAAAATAGACACTGATTTTAGTGACCCCAACAATTTAGATACCGTTACCCTATTTGATGTAATTTATTTTGATGCTTTCGCTCCAGAAAAACAACCCGAAATGTGGACACAGCCCATATTCAACAAACTATTCGCACTTTGCAATCAGAATGCAATCATCACCACCTATTGTGCCAAGGGCGTAGTGCGCAGAATGCTACAATTTGCAGGCTTCACCGTAGAAAGATTGCCGGGCCCTCCAGGGAAAAGAGAAATATTGAGAGGACGGAAAATATAGTTACTCAACTCAAAGAGAGCGACAAATGCCAACGACCTGCGAGATTGGTTCAAAAAAAATTCGTAAGTAGCGTGAGAGAGTTTTACTTCAGATAACTATCTTAAAACTAGACAATAACAAGGAATTTGGGAAAGATAATGAGCATATCAAAATTTAAGAAGTCTCATCAGCCTTGTTAAAACAAAAAAAAGTAGCATAAAGGCATAACTACATGCCTCTATACTACTTTATATTATTACAAAGCTGTATTCTATTCAATATTCTTTCTCACATCTGTGAGAAATTGCTTCATGCTATCACTATCTTTCTCTTTGATGATATGAAGCAACCCTCTCAACTTCTCGCGAATTCTTTCCACCTGATCGTACGTATAGGGGTTGAAAAGAATTTCGGAAAGTAGGTAATCATCTTCCGATAACAATCCTTCGGCAAGACTCATGTGTCGCTTAAAGGTTGTGCCAGGTGCATCTTGATGCTTCATAACCGAAGCAAAAACCAATGTTGATGCAAAGGGAATGGAAAGAGAGTAAGCAATTGTTTCATCATGCTCATCAAACGAATATTCAAACACATTGAGCTTGATACTACTATAGAGATCACGAAAAAAAACTTTACCCAAATGATCAGACTCAGAAATGATAATGGCACTCTGGGTGCTCAAGTCATTGAGACTGGCAAATGTAGGCCCAAACATAGGATGAGTAGAAACAAAAGGTCTTTTTGCACTTGCATAAAACTCCTTCAGCTCTGTTTTTACAGATGCTATATCAGACAGTATGCATGTTTGCGATATATAGGGCAAAATAGATTTGAAAGCCTCTATGGTATATGTAAGGGTTGCCGCATTTATAACCATCTCTGGATTAAAATCTTCTACTTCTTGAGGGGCAGTCATCCGCTGCGTATTATAGATAAATCTCAATTTCTTTGGATCGGTATCTAGCAATGCCACTTCATGATCGAAGCTCAATAAATCAGCGAAAAACGACCCCATCTTTCCAGCTCCCACTATCAATATTCTCATTGTTTCTGGTTCTATTATTTTTGTATCAATTTACTCTCAATCTTTGTGCTATCAAGTCTATTCAGACTATTACTGAGTATCGCCATTTGTTGCTTCTGCATGCATAATAACCATTTGCTGGCGTACAGATTCTTCGTGAATAGCCTCAAGGAACTTCTTGGCAAAACCAGCTGACATATCCATCTTCTCGGCTTGGCCAATACGGTTAGTGAGAATTTCGTCATAACGCACAGTTTGTAATATTGGCATCTTGTGCTCAATCTTATAAGTCCCAATCTCGCGCGATACACGCATACGTTTACTCAACAACTCAAGTAGAGTATTGTCTATCTCATCAATCTGAGCACGCAGGTCTGTTAGGTCTTCTGTTGACTGAACCGTTTCTCTAATAACAAGCGATGCTAAAATCTTCTTTAAATCCGTTGGAGTCACTTGCTGATCTTTGTCGCTCCATGCCTCATCTGGGTTGCAATGACTTTCAATAATCAAGCCTTTGAAATTTAGATCCATTGCTTGTTGAGAAATTGTTTTAATCAGTTTACGACTTCCTCCAATATGGCTGGGATCACAAAGAATAGGAAGATCGGGAAAGCGTCTTTTCAACTCGATAGGAATATGCCATTGCGGAAGGTTGCGATAGATGTTTTTATCGCCAGAGCTAAAGCCACGATGAATAGCTCCCAACCGGGTGATACCAGCATTATATAGACGCTCGAAAGCACCCACCCACAATTCTAAGTCTGCATTTACTGGATTTTTAATAAATATGGGCATATCAACACCCTGCAATGTATTGGCTATTTCTTGTACTGCAAAAGGGTTGGCAGTTGTGCGTGCACCAATCCATAGGATATCAATACCATGTTTGAGGGCTTCATACACATGTTTTTCAGTAGCCACTTCAGTAGCCACATACATTCCGGTTTCTTTTTTCACGCGTTGCAACCATTTTAATGCAGGTATGCCCATTCCTTCAAAACCGCCTGGCTTTGTGCGTGGCTTCCAAATGCCAGCTCTAAATATCTTAACTCCATTTGCAGCCAACTCTCTAGCAGCTTGCATTACTTGTTCTTCTGTTTCTGCACTACACGGGCCCGAAATTACGAGCGGACGTTTATCATCTACGCCGGGTAGTAAAATTGATTCTATTTTCATATCTTATTTTGTTGATTTTCTTGATGTTAAATAATCGGCAATCCTTTCATAGGCATCTTTTATTTTAGATGCCGGACTACCTAGCGAAATACGAATATATCTCTCGCCATTACTGCCAAAAATAAAGCCAGGAGTAATAAAAACATAAGCATTGTACAAAATGTCATTTATTAGATTTTCGCTTCCTAGCTCATAGCTAGGTATTTTTGCCCACACAAAAAGTCCTACCTGATTTGTATCGTATGTACAACCTAGTATAGTCATTATTTTGAATGCCCAAAGACGGCGCTGCTCGTATAGCAGGTTCATATTATCGTGCCACTGCCTGGGAGTTTCAAGGGCCTTTATGGCAGCCAGCTGCATGGGTCTAAACTGTCCACTATCGACGTTGCTCTTTACTTTCAATACCCATTTCACAAACTGCTCATTAGAAGAGAGCACCCCCATACGCCAACCCGCCATGTTGTGCGATTTGCTCATAGAGTTCAACTCTATACAAGTATCCTTGGCTCCATCTACCTGCAAAATACTCAAAGGCGTATCATTGAGAATAAAGCTATACGGATTGTCGTGACAGATAACAATTGAGTGCTTTTTGCCAAAAGCAACTAATTTCTCAAACAACTCTATTGTTGCATTGGCGCCAGTAGGCATATTGGGATAGTTTACCCACATTAGCTTCACGCCAGAAAGATCCATCTCTTCTAACGCCTCAAAATCTGGCATCCAATTGTTTGATTCAACTAAATTGTAAGGAATAACATTAGCCCGCATTAGCTTAGATACGGAGGTATAGGTAGGATATCCAGGATTGGGAACCAATACACCATCGCCCACATTTAAAAATGCTAGCGAAACATGCATAATTCCTTCCTTAGAACCAATGAGAGGAAGTACTTCTGAGGCAGCAAGCTCTACATTGTACGATCTTTTGTACCAATTGGCATAAGCTTTTTTCAACTCTGGTATGCCTGTGTAGGGCTGATAACCGTGAATATCACTCTGGATTGCAGATTTACATAGCTCCTCCACCACGTATTCAGATGGTGGCAAGTCTGGGCTTCCAACGCCCAAACTTATTACATTTTTGCCCTCAGCATTCATTTTCGCAACCTCATGCAACTTAACTGAGAAGTAATATTCAGAGATGCTTTTTACGTGCTCTGCTGGTTCAATAAAATTAGTATGTTTCATTATTTTGTTAGTTTTCAATATCAATGTTTTTGCCTTTACTATATTCGCCAAGCACTTTCAAGTTGGCAACCAAAGGCATAATTGCTTCGATAGATTGTTTGTACCTGTGATAGTCAGTAAACGTAAGATCTATATAAAATTGATACTCCCACTCTCTACCTATGATAGGGAGTGACTGTATGCGTGTTAAGTTTACATCATAAAATGACAATACTGAAAGTACGCGAGATAAACTCCCCTCTGTGTGAGGCAATACAAAAACAAGCGATGATTTGTTTATATTGTTGTTCTTCTGCAATTCGGGAAGCATCTCTTTGTGTGCCATAATGAGAAAACGAGTATAGTTATGTTTGTTTGTCTCGATGGCTGAAGCTAGAACATTTAGGTTATATAATTGAGCTGCATAACTACTGCATATAGCAGCCACGCCGTGTAGGTTATTCTCCGATATCTCTTTTGCGGCTAGAGCAGTATCTTCGTGCTCCACTACCTTCACATTGGGCAATGTATCTAAGTATTTATTACACTGCATCAAGGCCATTGGGTGAGATATTACCTCTTTAATATCAGATATCTTATGCCCAGGAAGAGCAGCCAAACAGTGCGATATACGCAACTTGCACTCACCCGCAATCCACAAATCGTTTAGCTTCAGCAAATCGTGATTTAGAAGAAGTCCCCCAGCAATGGTATTCTCAATGGCCATTATACCTATAAGAGTGGGATCTTTTTTTGCCTCTGCAAAAATATCGCGAAAAGTGGAACATGGTAAGATATTAACCTCATCGTCCGTAAAATACTCTCGTGCGGCTATTTCGTGATAGGCTCCTTGGCCTCCTTGTATGGCTACTTTTTTCATATATAAATCTATTCTTCAAAATTTAGTTATACAACACGTGCAATAAAAAACTTGTACTAAGGAAATCTAATCTCTCTTTGTTATATAACTACATTAATAAAAAAATCCTGCCGATGTAATCGACAGGATTTAAATAATATGATGTATGTTTATATTTTCATTTTTTACATATTCAATCCTGTCTTACTTTGTAAAGTAAAAATAAAAACAGAAAGCGTATGCAGAAAATAGATGTTTCATTTCAATTTTTTTTGTGAATCATGACGGCAAATGTAATACTTTTTTTTATCTGCGACAACAAAAGGCAATAAAAAACGAATAATTATTGTCTTTTTACTATTCTGAGCAGATTATTCAGGGATTCGAATCACCCGCAAATCAATGATTAACTTCTTTAAATATAGCATTTGACACAATCTAAATAATAGTAAAAGAAAATTCAGTGAAAATCATTAAAATGTTTTTATATTTGCAACTGATAAAAAAGAAAAGAAAACTACAGCTTTTCAGTTTTTCAATAATAGAGACCAAAGACCAGGTTTGAAAATAAAATAAACCAAGGTATTTGCTCCTTTGTGCAGTCTGAAAATAATGTATATGCGAGTCTGAAAAGGAGATCTGCTAAGTGCATATAAATATAACCGCACAAACAGATGGAATACAATATTTAGCTTTCTATTGTTGCAAAACAAAAATGTAGAGATTAACAGAATTATTAACCCCTAAGTTAGAATCAATGTTTAAAAATCATCCTAAAGGACTTATTGGAGCGGCCCTCTCAAACATGGGCGAACGCTTCGGTTTTTACATAATGATGGCGATACTCTCGCTTTTCCTTATGTCGAAATTTGGTTTGGAAAAAACTCCTGCAACCATCATCTACTCTGTTTTTTACGCCTTAATATATCTCTTAGCTTTGGCGGGAGGTCTTATAGCCGATAAAACTAAGAAATATAAAGGAACAATTTTGGCAGGTCTCATTATGATGACCGTAGGATATGCCCTTATTGCGATACCCTCACCAACACCAGTTCCTAATTTTGCCCTTTACTTAACAATGACCTGTTTTGGCCTGTTTGTTATTGCATTTGGTAATGGTTTGTTTAAAGGGAACCTACAAGCAGTTGTAGGTCAAATGTACGACAACCCTAAATATTCAGACAAACGAGACACAGGGTTTCAACTTTTTTATATGTTTATCAACGTGGGTGCACTTTTTGCTCCCCTCATTGCAGTAGGTATTCGTAACTGGTGGGTACAGCGTAATGGTTTTGCATACAATGCTGATTTACCTGCACTTTGCCACGGATTTATAAAAGGAACTCTTACTCCTGAAGCAGGAACTCGATTTGCAGAGCTATCTACAAAGGTAAGTGCTGTTGCGCCAATAGACCTAACAACTTTTGCTAACCAATACCTTGATGTATTTAACAAAGGATTCCATTATGCATTTGGTGTAGCTATTTTTGCAATGTTGATTTCAGTTGTAATTTGGCTTACAAACAAAAACAAACTACCCGATCCTGCACAGAAAGTTGTACAAGAAGTAGGTACAGAAGAAAAACCCGTAGTAGTTGAAATGGGTAGAGACGAAGTTAAACAAAGACTGTATGCTTTATTTTCGGTATTTGCTGTTGTTATTTTCTTCTGGTTCTCGTTTCACCAAAATGGAGTTACACTCACATTTTTTGCTAATGACTATACTAATCTAAGTATGATCAATATTAACTTAGGATTTACCACCATTCAAGGTGCTGAGATATTCCAATTCTTCAACCCCTTCTTTGTAGTGTTCTTAACTCCTATAATCATAGGTCTGTTCGGCTGGCTAAAAGCAAGAGGCATGGAACCTTCTACTCCAAAGAAAATTGCTATAGGTATGGGTATTGCTGCAAGCGCCTTTGCTGTGATGGCATTAGGCTCAATTAATTTACCTAGTTCTTCAGAAGTTACACAAATGGGAGGTTTAAGTGATGCAGCAAGGGTTACACCATTACTATTAATTGGAACCTATTTTATACTTACAGTTGCTGAGCTATTTATTAGTCCACTAGGATTATCATTTGTATCTAAAGTTGCACCTCCACAATATCAAGGTATAATGCAGGGCGCATGGCTTGGTGCTACAGCGCTAGGTAATCAGTTATTGATATTTGGAACGATATTCTACGAAAGCATTCCTATCTGGGCTACTTGGATGGTTTTTGTTGCTGCTTGTCTCATATCGATGTTTACAATGCTGTTCATGTTGAAATGGCTTGAGAGAGTATCCGCTTAGTTATTACTATTGTAAATAATACTATTTCATATTTATATAAATAAAGGTCAATCCTAAAGAGGGTTGACCTTTTTTGTTGAATAAAAGACTCAAAAAAAAAGAGCATATCTGTAAATCTCTCACTACTAATAGAGTCCTTAAGAGATAAAAATGTTTTAATAAGTAATATGAAATTCAAGCCTAGAAATTATGATGAAAAACGTATATTTGTATCTCTGAAAAAATAATATTATATATATACTACTGAAATGCAGCCATTTGTACACCTTCACGTTCACTCTCAATATTCTTTACTAGACGGACAAGCAAGCATAGCGCGCTTGGTTGACAAAGCCGTGAAAGATGGTATGACAGCCTTGGCCCTTACAGACCACGGAGTTATGTATGGGGTAAAGGACTTTGTGAATTGTGTGAGTAAAAAGAACGCTCCTGTCAAATCTAAAATCAAAAAGATAGAGAGCGAACTCAAAAAGATTCAACTCAACAATAAAAACAACGAATCATCCGACGATAATAATCTAGCCGAACAACAACTAAAAGAGAGTCTTGCGCTAGAACAAAAAAGATTATTTAAACCAATCATTGGTTGTGAGTGCTACCTAGCACGCAGAGATAGATTTCAACAAAAAGATAAAGTTGATGGTAGTGGTTGGCACTTAGTAGTGTTAGCGAAAAACTTTAAAGGTTATCAGAACCTCATCAAAATAGTATCTAAAAGCTGGACAGAGGGATTCTATTACCGCCCGCGAATCGATAAAGAACTACTAGAGAAATACAGTGAAGGTTTAATTATAAGTTCGGCCTGTTTGGGAGGGGAAATTTCGAGAAAGGTAGATAACGGCGATATAGAGAAAGCTGAAGAAGCGGTGAAATGGTACAAATCTGTGTTTGGAGACGATTATTATCTTGAATTACA
>CAYTJC010000025.1:0-1222 GCA_964437875.1 uncultured Dysgonomonadaceae bacterium | reverse complement strand
CAAATAGACCCGATGCTGATGCCACAACCTACGTAATACAGGAACGTGTAAATAAAGAGCTCATAAAGATAGCCAAGAAGCTAGATGTAAAGGTAATTGCTACCAATGATGTTCACTTTGTGAACGAGGAAGACGCCGATGCTCATGATCGTTTGATTTGCTTGAGCACAGGCAAAGACTTCGACGATCCAAATAGGATGCGCTATACCAAGCAGGAGTGGTTGAAGACAACGGCTGAAATGAATCAGGTGTTTGCTGATATGCCCGAGGTGTTGTCGAACACATTAGAGATTGCAGAAAAGGTAGAACACTACTCTATTGATCATGATGCACTGATGCCTTTCTTCCCTATCGAAGATTCATTCGGCACGGAAGAAGACTACCGTTCTCGCTATAGCGAAGAAGATATGATAAAAGAGTTTGGAAAAAAAGTATTCAAACGCTTGGGAGGATACGAAAAGGTTGTCAGAATTAAATTGGAGTCAGACTATCTAACCCACCTTACCTACATAGGTGCAGAAAAGCGTTATAAGGACAAATTAACCAAAGAAATAAGAGAGCGTCTTGATTTTGAATTGGAGACCATGAAAACAATGGGTTTTCCTGGATATTTCCTGATTGTACAAGACTTCATCAATGCTGCTCGCAAAATGGATGTAGCTGTTGGCCCTGGCCGTGGATCGGCAGCAGGTTCTGCCGTAGCCTATTGTTTAGGCATTACAGATATAGACCCTTTGAAATACAACCTCCTGTTTGAACGTTTCCTTAATCCCGATCGTATATCAATGCCTGATATTGATGTGGATTTTGACGATGAAGGACGCGACACCGTACTCCATTGGGTGACAGAAAAGTACGGTAAAGAAAAAGTTGCACGCATCATTACCTATGGAACCATGGCCACCAAGTCTGCCATTAAAGATGTAGCGCGTGTACAAAAACTTCCATTAGCAGAGGCCGATAGGCTCACAAAACTTATACCCGATAGAATACCTGGCAAGAAAAAGGTAGATTTACGTGGGTCTATTGAGTTTGTACCCGAGCTGAAAGCAGCAGCCAAAAGCGATAACACCATTCTTCGTGACACTCTGAAATATGCGCAGATGCTAGAAGGTAATGTGCGCAGTACAGGAGTTCACGCTTGTGGTGTGATTATATCGCAAACAGATATTTCGGATATTGTGCCAATGAGTACTGCCGATGACAAGACAACAAAGGAGAA
>CAYTJC010000024.1:0-11994 GCA_964437875.1 uncultured Dysgonomonadaceae bacterium | reverse complement strand
CACAATCCAGGTGAAAATGTAGGTCTTGGTAAAGATCATACATTATTTGCATTAATAGATGGAGAGGTTGTTTTCCGTAAAAGAAGAAACAATCGTTCGTATGTATCGGTTATGCCTATAGAAGAAGTAGCTGAAGCATAGTACAACTATCTTACAAGCATATAGTTGAATAACCAAAGGGTTGTCAACTTAAGAAAATAAAGAGAAGCTAATTCATTGAGATGAGTTAGCTTCTCTTTTTGTGCCATATAGAAGCATTTTTTACTCTGATTGCTTTACTGAAAAAAGTAATGTAAACAGGTAGCTGTATCTTCTTTGGTGTTTTTCGCAAAATAATAATTTTTTAAACCATCCACCTTGGTGAATCTTGCAGAATATAAATCTTTCAGGTATCTGTCGGGACGAATCTTGAGAGATATTGTAAAAAGTTGTCTTATTGAATCTTTGCGCAACAAAAAAATGCAAGCCCTCCCCCTCTAATGGAATTAAAATAAATTTTATCTGAAAGACTAAGGGGTTTTTCTAAAATCTCTCAATATAAAATAAAAAGATAAGTTTATTCCACTATCTTTATTGTAATTCTAATAAGCATAAAACCCATATCATATAATGAAAAGTAAAACAGCACTTATCACAGGAGCCTCAAAAGGATTAGGAAAAGAGTTTGCCAAAATTCATGCAGCAAATGGAGATAACTTGGTGCTTGTGGCAAGAAGCCAAGATGAATTGCTTTTGCTCAAGAAAGAGTTAGAAGCACAATATACAACCATTAGTGTAGATGTGATAATAAGAGATTTGACTGCACCAAACAGTGTTCTTGAAGTTTACAACGAAATTAAAGAAGAAAACATTCAAATAGATTACCTTATAAATAATGCTGGTTTTGGTGAGTATGGCTTTTTTGTTGATGGCAGTTGGGACAGGTTTGAGAAAATGATTGATCTAAACATGAAATCGCTTTCTCATTTTTGTCATTTGTTTTTACAGGATATGATAGCTCGCAAACAAGGCAAAATTATGAATATTTCTTCTACAGCAGCTTTTCAATCAGGCCCAATGATGGCTGTTTATTTTGCATCGAAATCTTATGTGTTGAATTTTTCTGAAGCATTAAACAATGAGGTAAAAGATAGTGGGGTTAGTGTTACCGCTTTTTGCCCTGGCCCTACCGAAACTCATTTTATGGAAGATTCTAAAATGAAAGAAACTAAAGCGATTAGGAATATGAAGTTGCCCACTGCTCATACTGTAGCTTTGTCGGGCTATAAGGCCATGATGAACGAAAAGACTGTGAAGATACATGGTTCTGTAAACAATGCAGTTGCATTTATCATACGATTGGTGCCTCGTAAGTGGGTTGTTGCTGTAACGAGAATGATGGAGGCTTAAGTTTATTAGGCAACTTTTTATCATGAAACTTTTAAACAGATACTTTTAGACTTATCTTTGCTGTTCAATAACCTTTTTAGAAATAGAACAACAATGATAGATATAGATAAAATTCCATCTCCATGTTATGTTATGGAGGAAAATTTGCTTCGAAATAATTTGAAGTTGATTAAATCTGTAAAAGAGAGAGCTGGTGTAAATATTATTTTAGCTTTCAAAGCTTTTGCATTGTGGAAATCTTTCCCAATTATTCGTGAATATATAGGTGAGTCAACCGCAAGCTCAGTAAACGAAGCACAGTTGGCTTATGAAGAAATGGGAAGTCTTGCACACACATATGCTCCCTCTTATTCAGATGATGAGTTCTCAACTTTTCTTGAATATAGTAGTCATATCACATTTAACTCTCTCTCTCAGTTTGAGCGTTTTTATCCGCAAGTGCAGCAATCAGGTAAGGAGATTAAATGTGGTGTGCGTATCAACCCTGAATACTCAGTTGTGGATACAGATTTGTACAACCCCAGTACTCCTGGGTCTCGCTTGGGAGTTACACATCAACTTATTGGAGAGAAGCTTCCTGAAGGTATAACAGGGTTGCACCTGCACAATTTGTGCGAAAACAACTCGTATGACTTAGAGAAGACATTGGAGGTGGTTGAACAAAAGTTTGGTCATTTGTTTCAAGACATAGAGTGGCTCAACTTGGGAGGTGGCCATTTGATGACAGAAGAGAATTATGATACTGAACATCTTATTGGTCTTCTTAGATCATTGAAAGAGCGCTATCCGCACTTAGATATAATTATGGAACCCGGAAGTGCATTTGCTTGGCAAACTGGCGTGTTGGTAGCTACTGTGAATGATATTGTGGAAAATAACAATGTGCAAACTGCTATGCTCAATGTGTCATTTGCATGTCACATGCCCGATTGTTTGGAGATGCCCTACAAACCTCGTATTAGAGGTGCATACCAAGAGCCAGTTAAGGGGAAACCTACTTACCGGATGGGGGGTAGCAGTTGCTTGAGTGGCGATTTCATTGGCGACTGGTCTTTCGATGAGCCTTTGAAGGTGGGAGATAAGGTGGTTTTTGAAGATATGATTCATTATACCATCGTAAAGACTACCATGTTTAATGGTGTGTCACATCCTTCCATTGGGTTATGGACATTGGATTATGAGTTAGAGATGTATCGTAGCTTCACCTACGATGACTATAAAAGCAGGATGAGCTAATGTGCATATAGTGTATTATTTAGTCCCAAAATAAACAAAACAGATGATTAACCGTTAATAGTAGGAACAGAGGAGTTAATTCTAAAGGATATAATTTCTCATATTAATCATTTTAAAGAACAATTTTATGGATCCAAGTTTAGGTTGGTTATGGTTTATAATAATAGGAATATTGGCTGGTTTTATAGCTGGCAGGCTAATGAGAGGTGGAGGTTTTGGTTTATTAGTTAATCTCGTAGTGGGTATAATTGGAGCTGTACTGGGTGGATGGGTATTTGGCCTATTGGGTATAGCTGCTGGTGGTATTATTGGAAGCCTTGTCACTTCAACTGTCGGAGCAATCATTTTGTTGTGGATTGTTTCTTTGTTTCGAAGGTCGTAGTTTTGTTTTTATAAAAATATAGATACTTAATATAAGTCGGTGTTATCGGTAAGCGAAGCATCGGCTTTTATTTTATTAAACTGATGGAAAACCAGCATACTATTAGAAAGCAGGTAGGCATATTTTCAGGGTCGTTCAATCCCATTCATATTGGTCATCTTATGCTCGCCAACTATATTACTGAATTTACTTATATAGATGAGGTTTGGTTTGTAGTTACCCCACACAATCCGCTGAAAGAAGTAAAAGGATTAGCAGATGAGCAGTCACGGCTTGCGATGTGCTATATAGCTTTGCAAGGAATGGACAAAATGAAAGTTTCAGAAATTGAGTTTTCCATGCCAAAACCTTCTTTTACTATAGACACACTCGACAGACTAAAAAAAGATTATCCAGCTTTAGATTTTACTTTAATAATTGGTGCAGATAATTGGAGTAATTTTCACTTATGGAGAGAATTCGAAAGAGTAATAGATGAAAATAAGATTTTAATCTATCCTCGTTTAGGAGAAGAGTTAGAGATTGATACACAATTCAAAAACAATGTGCAGTGGTGTGATGCTCCTATTTTGCAAATATCCTCTACATTTATTCGGACAAGTATCTGTGAAGACAAAAACATATCTACATTTTTGCCCAGTGGGGTTTATGAGTATATCGCTACTCACAAACTTTACCAATAATCTTTTCAGTCTAAATCATACTCAATCTTATCGAGCAGTGCAGGAATTATCTTTAAATCTACTCCGGCTAATTGCAACTCTTTGAAGTCTCCTTTCAAGAGAGCTTTAAAAGACTTTACGTTTTCTATTTTCCTTATTGATTCAGAATAATGACTCATTGCTTCTTTCATATTGTTGAGAGCGAGCTCCACATGTCCTGCGTTCAGATAATCGTGAGAGTTGGGTGTATCTTCAAGAATCTTCATGTAGTATTTTTGGGAAACCTCAAACTTGTGAGATAAAAAAGAGCACCACGCAATAGAGCGCCAAACTCGTTTATTTATATCATCAATCCACTCAACCTTAAAATAGTTTTTCAAAGCCTCTTCATATTGTTTTAGCTCTAAAAAGCAATGACCAATATTCAGTTGAATATTTAAATTATCGGGATGGAGCTTTTCCAACTTCTTGTAATATTGTAGTGCCTCATCAGGTTGCTTCAGTAAACGATAGCATTGTGCTATGCGTCTCAACACCCAGGTGTTGCTCGACGATTCAATAAGCTCAGATCGCAGATAAGCCTCTATAGCATCATTTATGTTGCCCAATTGTTGTTTGCAGTATCCAATCTTTTGCCACACTTCAGAGATTGCAGTATCTACTTCTGAGAGCATTTCATAAGCACATAAAGCTTCAGGTAAATGATTTTTCTCAAAATAATAGAGTGCTATCTTCTCTAAGTTCTCGGGTAGAGAAACGGTGGAAGCGATGGCTTCAATTTTATGATAGTTAAGTGGAAATGCAAAAATGTCTGTGAAATCATGTTTGCGAGGAAACACTTTATAAAATCTATATAAATCTTGAACATATTGTTTGCAAACAGATTCTTCTTCTTGGTTTGGGTTGATGGCAAACTCTTCTTCTCGCATATTTTTCAACTCTTCACTCTCTGCACCAAGCTGCGAACTCATCATTTTACGATACTCTTGAGGCATCATCATTATGCTGAAGCAAAAAGAATATTTATCGGAGTTGCAAATGAATGTTGCATTAGTAATTGACTTTATAACCCCTTTGTTCTCCTCGTTTTCTGATATGAAACTTTGTAGCTGCGATTGATCAAGACTGAAAGGGAGAAACCAATTACTCATTTCACTGAAAAAAGGATATGATTTAAGATTCGAAAATGTAGAGTGGAATACATCAGCTCCCTCCATTTGCAAACTCGAAAACTCTTGTAGCTTATCGGTTATACCCGCATCGTCAAGAATTTTTTGCCACTCTGGGTTTTTATCATCCATTCCTGTTTCACCCATCCACTCGTCCATTTTTATTTTCTTTCCAATAATAGGACTTAGCTTCATCATTTCGGGTAGAATTTCTTCTGTCAGCTTCTTCGTTATTTTCTCAGTCTCGCGCGATTGAATAAACTGGATGATGGCTATCAGGAGTCTTCTTCTAAAATAACTTTCATCAGATAAAAGAGAGAGCCTATTGTTGAGCTCTGGATACAGATGCCATCTTCTATGATATAGTTGTAAGGTGGGAGTGAGCGAGGTGATGGCACGCATGGAGATATGCATGTTGGGGTGAGAACAGCATTCTAAAAGAAATAATATCTTTTTTACATCAAACCGTTGCATTATATTTAGCATAAGGGCAGATATAAACATACTCTTATCGTCAACAGGAACTATATCGTCAAATAAAAAATTATTGTAAGTTATTATATCGTCATCATTTGCACGGGGAGCAGAAAAAATAGAGTAGAACATATCGCTAACAATACGTTCATGCTCTTGTTCGTTGTTTTTTGTTCTTTTACTTCTTTCCTCTCCCTCTTCAAACAATGATAGTAGCGAGCGAGTATCTATTTTCTTCTTAATTTCTTCGCTATACTCATCTAACGATAGAGGAGCGCGAACAGCTAAAATTCTCATTTTCTCGAAAAACATCTCAGAGCTTTCGTTCATCAGAGCAGCTTCGCCTGTGTCAGTAGTCAGTTTTAAGGTGTCGCGAATTAATTTATTGTATATTTTTTCTTGTTCCGGGTCATTGCTACCTTCTATGAGGTAATGCAACATGTATTTGTAGTTGTTTTTGAGTTCGTTTAATTTATCCGATATTTTCCAATTCTGCAATTCTTCAGCAATCACACCAATAGAATCGAAAGCACTTTTAAGTTCTTTGTTTTCAATTAACTGATTGGTTTTTTCTGTGAAGTCTTTTATTTTGGCTTTATTCATTTTGGTTATGATATTTTTTGCGGATTATAAGTGTTGATGGGAGAGAGTGACTCCATGTAATGGCAGAGCTTATTAGCTTAGTCCATCCCTCAAAGCTAATTACAACAAGGTCTTGTTGCTTTATGAAGTCGTAATCAATTTTCTTTGAATTATCCCATAGGGAAACTTTTTCCTCCATGTTTTTTTGAGTTGTCTGAAATATTTTTCTTAGTTCAGGCATAGAGTCAATAACTCCAATTGCATCCCATATTGTAATTTTTGCGATTGACTTTTCAGCCAATCGTTTTACATAATCAAAGATGTATATATCAGACTTATCTAAAATAGGTATAAATATTTGATTAATTGTCTCAAGGTTGTGATCAATAAAAATGCCTGTTGTGCTGTTATTTATTTCCAGCAAGGATGAAACTCCTTTGTATGAGAGTTTGTCAAGTGAAGAGTCTATAGTTTGTGGAGCACCTTGATAGGCCTTAAATTTTTGGTACGAGCCCCATAGTTGTGGTGTGAAAACGGTGTTCCCAATGCCTATCAATACTAAGTTGCAGTTTTGATCTGCAGAAGTTGATAATATTTCGGTAACAAAGTCATCAGATGACTTTATAAAAGTACGCACCAATGCATTACTTTTTCGGCATTCTTCAATTATTTCACTGTAAAGAGAAGATTTGTACTCTTCAATATTCTCTATTTTATCGTACTCTGTTTTCTCCATTAAATGCAATGAAGTAATTTGCTCATTTTTAATTTTAGGATTCATAAAATAGTTTGCTATCTTACAAAGAGCTGTTCCTGTTTCTGGTTTTGCGAAAGAAACCAATATATTTAGGGGATCTTCGGACTCTTGTTCTACAAGAGTTTTCTTCAAAAACCTATTTAATAATGCCATATAAATTTAATAGTTTGTTATACATTATTGCAACATCTCTCCATCAAGCATGGAGTCTTTGTATCCTAAAAAGTAAAGTATCCCGTCGATACCTACACTTGATAAAGATTGTTTTGCATTTTCAATAACTTTCGGTTTTGCATGAAATGCAATTCCGAGTCCAGCTGTTTCCAGCATTAATAAATCATTTGCTCCATCTCCAACAGCAACAGTTTGTCTTATATCAACTTTTTCTACTTGAGCTATCAATTTCAAAAGTTCAGCTTTTCTTTTTGCATCAACAATATCACCAATGTAGTTTCCTGTCAGTTTTCCATCTTTTATTTCCAGTTCGTTTGCATACATATAGTCCAGCTGATACTTTTCTTTCAGATAGTTGCCAAAGTAAGTGAATCCTCCAGATAGAATTGCGATTTTAAATCCAACTTTCTTCAACACTGCTATGAGTCTGTCTAATCCTTCTGTAATAGGCAAGTTTTCTATAA
The DNA here is from genome assembly GCA_964437875.1 of uncultured Dysgonomonadaceae bacterium. Lineage (GTDB taxonomy): Bacteria > Bacteroidota > Bacteroidia > Bacteroidales > Dysgonomonadaceae > UBA2632. The sequence goes on along the minus strand of CAYTJC010000024.1, from coordinate 4,705 downwards.
TCTCTTCCATTACTGAAACGTCAAGTCCCTCTAAAAGTTTAACGCGCATCTTAAAGCTTTCGGAAAAATCTATTTTTCCTTGCATCGCCTGCTCTGTAATTTCTTTCACTTGGTTTCCTACACCAGCTTTCATCGCCAGTTCATCTATCACTTCTGTTTGAATGAGTGTAGAGTCCATGTCAAAGCAAATAACTCGTCTCATTCTGCGATACATGCTTTCTTCTTGAAAAGAAATATCAAAATTCAACTCAGATGATAAGCTCAAAAAAGCTTGTTGCATTTTACTCTTATCAAGTGGAGTGCCTCTCACAGAGAGTTCTACACAAGCTTTTCGTGAGCGTTGAGATTCGTCAAGCGGAATGCGCCCTGTGAGGCGAATCATATTATCGATATTTAAACCCTGGTCGGAAATAATTTGTGCAACTGATGCAATTTGTTTTGCTGTTAATACCCGGCCCAACAATGTAATGATAAATCTATTTCGTCCCTGCATTTTCACCCAATTGCTATAGCGCTCGTTGCTAATTGGGGTAAATCTGATGGTTGTATCCAGCTCGTAAGCTTTAAAGAGAAGGTCTTTAAGAATGTCGCCACCTATATTTTGTTTTGTTTTAAATAAAATTCCTAATGTTAAATTGCGATGTATATCGGCTTGACCAATGTCGAGTATAAAAGCATTGTGCTTGGCGAGTACTTGTGTAAGCGCAGCAGTTACTCCAGGTTTGTCCTCACCATTTATAGTTACGAGAATAATCTCCGAGTTTGTCATTTTATTTTGATTACTTTTTTAAATAATTGCCATTGAAACTTGTGTGTATATATCCTCAATATCTTGTTTGTTTATTTTGTCGAAGTCTTCTTTACGTGGGGTTATGAACATCCCTGCCATATCTAATGCACCTGGACTAACAATAAGTTGAGCTTCTCCATGAGCAGTATATTGCCATGGACGGTGCAATCTACGAGGAAAAACATGAATAATGTATTTTTCATTTTCCATAAACGAAACTATGTTCATCATGGGTTCATCTTCGTTAGGCTGGTGTATCTTCAAATAATTATACACATCATAAAACATCTCTTCAGCCTCGGTCTTAGTGTTACTTTCAATTCTTAGGCATGATCTTAGTGCGTTTTCGCTATTTAAAAGAACACTACTTTTTAGTCCAGCTTGCAAGTGAAAATGATCTGGTGCAGAAGCACCACATTTGGGTCCATTGTAAAATACAATATAGTTGGGCAACAGTTCAGTTAGTGAGAGCATGTCTATCATTTTCTTGCCAATCAATTGTGGCACATGAGAGTGAAGTGGAATAGTTAGATGGTTTTCTAAAATAGGGAAGGGGTTACATAGAATCAAGTACTTGTCTAAAAATGATATCCCTTTTTGCTCTTTAGGCCTATTTTCGGCACATAAAAAACATTTACGCTCCTTAATGCTTTTCTCATCCACTTTAGCCGAAGCTGAAATGAGGCGAGAGGGGTTGCATTGCAAAACCACTTCTGCATCACTATCCCATGTTAGTGTTCTTACTTGAATGTTGCTCATTTGATTGCAATTATTGTCAAGCAATTTCCACTCTTTCCGTTGTGATGAAAACAGTTGTTGAATTTGTTTTTGAAGATCCATTTTATAGTATTTCTGTTGTTAACAAAGGTAGGAATAATTTCTTTTATTGCACTGAAAACAGATTAAAAAGACTTATTATATAATATTTGACTGATTTTCAATTGATTTGTCTGTTTTCTGCTATTATTTTTATATTTTTGTAGTAGGTGTTTCAAGGGTATTAGTAATGTAGCTAATCAAAAGGGATACTAATTTTAAAACATAAAAGATGAAGATTAGATTTATTTTGTTTTTTATATGTGTTGTTGTTCTAACTGGTTCTTGCTCTCAACCTAAAAAGTCGAAAAACAATCAGTCCGAGACTACTGATATTGTTTCTACAAAAGAGGAAGACTTTAATTCTTTCTTAGAAAATTTCAATAACAAACCAACATTTCAACGCCAGAGAGTATTGTTTCCTTTCGAAGCAGTGTTGCTAAATCCGTCTGAATATGGTATGCAAACTGTTGATAAGGAGATAAAATACCAAGAGTGGTTCTTGCTCGACTTCTCTTATGATAGCACCTATATGACACGTCAGATGGATAAGTATGAGCAGAACATACGGATATACAATGACTCCACGATAATAGAGCACCGAGGTATTGACAATGGTATATATGCCAATTACTATTTTATAAAAAAAGAGGGTAAGTGGTTTCTAAAGTCTTTTACCGATATTTCTTTCTAAGCTCCTCCCGCTTCTTAAAATCAAAACTGAATCTTTAGTCTAAGGCATCTTTGGTGAAGCTCAGTGGCATTAGGCTACTCATGCTTTCTGCTACATATACCTCGTTCTTCTTGTTGTATAGCAGTATCTTCACTGGCGATCTGTAACGACTTTCCACTTCTAATAGTACTTGTCGGCAACTACCGCAGGGTGAAATCAAATCGTTGGTAAACTCACCATTATTTTGAGCAGCCACAGCCATTGCTTCAATTTTTTGATCTGGGTATTGAGCGTTTGCGTAAAATACCGCTGTACGCTCGGCACACAACCCCGAAGGATAAGCCGCGTTTTCTTGGTTATTGCCTGTTATGATTTTGCCGTTTTCTAAAAGCAGAGCAGCACCAACATGAAAATGTGAATAGGGAGCATAAGCGTTAGATGTAGCTTGTTTTGCAGCATCTATTAAACTTTTTTCTATCTCTGTGCATTCTTCGTAACTATAAACTCTTATCTTTGTATTAATATTGATTTCCTTCATACTCACTATTTTTATTTTTTATATTTCAAAAATACACATTTTTAGAATGGTTAGCACTCAAAACAGATATAAATTACACTTTAAGCTGCTATTTGTATTGTTATTTGCATTTGCTTTTACTTTTCAGGGGTTTTCTCAAAAAAGATATAAACTGTATGAAGATTATATTAGAAAATATAGCCCTATAGCAATTAGCCACATGCACAAGCATAAGATACCTGCCTCTATAACCTTGGCACAAGGCTTGTTGGAGTCGGGTGCTGGACAAAGTGAGCTTACAAGGCGGTCTAACAATCATTTTGGTATTAAGTGTCATCGAGATTGGAAAGGGGGGCGTGTTTATGCAAAAGATGATAGTCCAAACGATTGTTTTAGGAAATACAATAGAGCAGAAGATTCATTTGAAGATCACTCTCAGTTTTTGGTAAGGGGATCAAGGTATAGTGCTCTCTTTCGTCTTTCGCCCACCAATTATAAAGGTTGGGCACGAGGTTTACAGAAATCTGGATATGCTACTGATAGAGCTTATGCTAATAAGTTGATAAAACTGATTGAAGATTATGAGCTGTACAGATTTGATACAGGCAAATACAGGGAGTCGGGTATAGTTAATGCATCATCTTCTCAAAATTGGAAGCATCAGCCATATAAAACTCACGGGCTGGTATATGTTTTAGCAGTAGAAGGTGATACATACGAAGGTATAGCTGCTGAGTTTAATTTTAAATCCAAAGACATCCTAAAATACAATGAAGTACCCAAAGGATTCCCACTGAATGCTGGAGATATTGTTTATTTCCAAAAAAAGAAATCGAGAGCAGACAAGCCTTACTTTGATCATGTTGTTCAGATTGGTGAGTCTATGCATGGTATTTCTCAGAAATACGGTCTGAAGGTGAAGAATTTATATAAAATGAATAAAAAAGATTACGAATACGTTCCTGAAGAGGGCGATGTATTGAAACTAAGATAAAAAACAATGGAATATAATACACAATTAACGAAACTTATTTTGCCGGAATATGGCCGGAACATTCATAACATGGTAAACTACTGTGTTCAACTCCAAGACAAAGAGCAGCGTACCAAATGCGCACATTCGCTTATCGATATAATGGGAAATATGTTTCCACATTTGCGAAATGTAAATGATTTCAAGCACATACTATGGGATCATCTGGCCATTATGTCAGACTTTAAGCTTGATATTGATTATCCATACGAGATAATTAAGAAAGAAGAGTTGATAGCCCATCCACAACAAATTGAATATAGCCGTCCTACCATGAAATACAGACACTATGGTAAGACACTGGAGCGCATGATTGATTGTGCTGTGGAAATGCCCGATGGCGAAGAGAAAGATCAGCTTGTGCGATTACTCATTAGTCAGATGAAAAAATCTTATACACAGTGGAATAGAGAAACCGATGATGCCAGTATTCTGGAAGATCTTTATGAACTCTCTGATGGGAAAATAAAGCTCAACCCAGAAACTTATGTAATTCCTGCATTCAAAACGCAGCCTACTATTTCAAGACAACGTACAAGAGCTATTAAAAACCAGAGAAGAAGATAAAAGATGATTGAAGAGAAGAACCTTTTTGAAATTGGGAAAATATTGAAACCTCACGGTGTGAAGGGTGAAGTTACTGTTCTTTTCAATAAACCTGAGTTTGCTGATTCAGAAAGTAATTACTATTTCCTTTTTTTAGATGGCATGTATGTTCCATTTTATGTGGAGAGTTTTCTTTTCAATTCAGATGTTACAGCACGTGTAAAGCTGCAAAGAGTAGATTCAATAGAAAAAGCTTCAACTTATAGCAATGTTCTTGTCTTTCTGCCCAAAGAATTAGTGATAGAGTCGGAACAAGAAGAGACGTTTGAT
>CAYTJC010000023.1:6986-12040 GCA_964437875.1 uncultured Dysgonomonadaceae bacterium | reverse complement strand
ATTATGTCGTTAGTTTCCATATTGATTGGAGTATATCTTTCGGGCTTTGTTATTCACAAACTTGCTCCCACTTTCGATACAACTGTAACCCTTGACAGAGCGGTGAAATTAGTAGGTTTCTCTTACACCGCTATCTTATTAGCAGGTGTGCTCAATATCTTTCCACCTTTGGCTTTCCTTACTTTTATAGGCGGTTTGTATAGTCTCTACATTCTGTATATTGGTTTCAAACCCATGACCAATGTGTCTGAAGAGAAATCGATGAGCTATTTTCTAGTAAGCTTGCTTGTTATTGTAGCGGTCTATTTTATCATTGGATTAATCTTAGCCGGTATTATTGGTGTGTTAGGATTTACAGCATTCGGGGGATTTTAATAAATATTCTTTTTTTAAATTCTACTTTAAGCAAAACAGATCTGAATTTTATTCGTTCATAAAGGATAAAATATGGTAACTGTTATAATCCGAACAAGGTGACTTGTCCGGATTTTTTTGTTGTCGAGATTATTTTGAGTGTAAAGTCATTTAGGAGAATGTCTGTTGCGTCTATTTTTTATGGGTGGAGTATAGAGATAGATCCAAGATAGGTCTTCATTGACTGGTATTTACGCTAACATCCATGTTTCTGAACTCTTAGCACAACAATTTTAGAAAATAGACCTATTAATGGGGCTGTATTTTTTGTAAATTTACGTTCAAAACAACTGATGTTACACAAATTACACAAACAACAGCAGTGGTGGGAGGTGAGATTATAGATGATGGTGGTTTAAGGGTTACATCTCGTGGTATTTGTTGGAGCGTAGATAAAACCCCCACTTTGAGAGACAATAAGAGGTCGAGAGGCAATGGCTCAGGCGCTTTCACTGTTTCTATTGCACGGTTAAAACCTGGCACTATCTATTATGTGCGAGCTTATAGCACTAATAGGAATGGCACAACTTATGGCAATGTAAAATCCTTTACTACTGCTCCATCCAAAGTAGTAGATATTGATGGAAATGAGTACAGAATTGTTACTATAGGATCTCAAACATGGATGGCAGAAAACCTGAAAACTACACGCTACAGAAATGGGGATAAAATAAATGATGGAACCGGAGCAGGCACTGTTTCAGGTGAAGCGGCCCCTCAATATTGGTTTGTATATGATGATGATTTGATCAATGTTTCTACTTATGGTAGGCTTTATACTTGGTACACAGTAAATGATGGTCGTAGCATCTGTCCAGAGGGTTGGCACGTGGCATCTGATGAAGATTGGGCAATTTTAAGAGATTATTTGAGAGGTGAAAAAATTGCAGGTGGAGAATTGAAAGAGAGCGGAACTGCTCATTGGAAAGCTCCCAATGCAAGAGCAACAAACAGAGTTGCTTTTACAGCACTTCCCGGTGGTAGTCGCGGTAACAGTCAAGATTTTTCTCAAATTGGCGAGAGAGGCTATTGGTGGACTGCTACAGAAGAGAGTGAATATTATGGTTTTCTCTACACTATGTCTTATAATAACGGCAAACTATCTGGCGATAGAAGCTTCAAACCGCTGGGATATTCTGTGAGATGCATTAGAGATTCTCATTATTTTGAGTAGGGTTTTTTTGAGATGATCTTATTTCTCTCTCTGTTCAATTGAATTTCTTCAAAGATTTTAATAAAAACAGGTAATGATGATTGTTTTATAATTCACACTACATAAAAGATGTGTAGGTTAGGTTATCTGTTTTAATTCGGGTGGGCCATTGGCTTGCCTGAATTTTTTTTTGCAGTTTAATTTTGTTTGTGCATTTACAATTAGTGTTGTCATAATTTTTCACATCTATAGCGTTTAGTGTTTTTACATTCAGCTACTTGTAGCATCTCAATAGCTACTGCACAGAAAACGATTGCATAGATTTAACTCTTCCCTGTTTTTACTCTCTGTATTGCTCCCTAAAGCAATCTTATACTCGCTTTGCAGTGCTTGCACCTCCCTATTTAAAGCTTCTCTCTTATAACCCATAAATGCTATTAATTCGTTATATTTGTTTACTGATAAATTACATACAACCCATAAATAGATATATTATGATAAAAAGATCTTTCTTTCTCCTTCTCTTCTGTATGACGATAGGATTAATAACAGCTCAAACGCTGAAATCTCCGAATGGAAACTTTGTTATGCATTTCTCTCTTAATGAGATGGGTACACCCACCTATGAGTTACACTACAAAGGTTTGCCCGTTATTAAACCCAGCAAATTGGGCTTGGAGCTCATTGGCAATAGTCAAGAAGAGTTCAATACTGCAATCAAGAACGAAAAAGCCAACGATGCATCGTTATACGATGGATTTCAGATTGTTGACACCCATAACTCCACTCTCGATGAGACGTGGCAACCTGTGTGGGGCGAAACTGCTTCCATTCGCAATCATTACAACGAGATGGCTGTGGCGCTGAGCCAAAAGGAAACGGAACGCAATATGACTATTCGTTTTAGATTGTTTGATGATGGATTGGGCTTTAGATACGAATTTCCGCAAGACAATAGTTTGGTCTATTTTGTTGTGAAGGAAGAGCTCACACAGTTTGCTATGACGGGCGATCATACTGTTTGGTGGATTTCAGGCGATTATGACACGCAAGAGTATGATTACACCACCTCCAAATTGTCTGAAATAAGAGGCATCAATGAAAGAGGAAGACAGGAAAACATTTCTCAAACGGGTTTTTCTGATACTGGCGTACAAACTTCGTTGCAATTAAAAACCGACGATGGTATTTATATCAACCTTCACGAAGCTGCTTTGATTAATTTTGGTGCAATGCACTTGAACCTCGACGATGAGAACCTTGTTTTTCAATCTTGGATTACTCCCGATGCCAATGGTACAAAGGGTCACATGCAGGCTCCTTGCACTACTCCTTGGCGCACAATTATTGTGAGCGATGATGCGCGCGATATATTGGCTTCAGATATGACGCTCAATTTAAACGAGCTTTGTAAAATAGAAGACACTTCTTGGATTAAACCAATGAAATACGTTGGCGTTTGGTGGGAAATGATTACAGGCAAAAGCGAATGGTCTTATACTTCCGATCTAAAAAGTGTGCAAATTGGCAAAACAGATTATTCTAAGGTAAAACCCCATGGTCGTCATGGAGCCACTACAGCCAATGTGAAAAAACACATCGATTTTGCAGCGCTACACGGTTTTGATGGTGTATTGGTAGAGGGTTGGAACATTGGTTGGGAAGACTGGTTTGGTAACAAAAAAGATTATGTGTTTGATTTCCTTACTCCCTATCCCGATTTTGATATAGACGAAGTGCATCGTTACGCCAAAGAAAAAGGTGTGCAGATGGTGATGCACCACGAAACCTCTTCGTCTGTTCGCAACTATGAAAGGCATTTGGACGCTGCCTATCAACTGATGAACGATTACGATTATCCTGCTGTGAAAAGCGGATATGTTGGCGATATCATACCTCGTGGCGAGAATCATTATAGCCAATGGATCAACAATCATTATCAGTATGCATTAGAAAAAGCAGCCGATTATAAAATAATGGTCAATGCTCATGAAGCAGTTCGCCCAACGGGTATTTGTCGCACTTGGCCCAATCTTATTGGCAACGAGTCGGCACGTGGCACTGAGTATCAAGCCTTTGGTGGTAGCAATGCCAATCATGTAACCATATTGCCCTTCACCCGATTGATTGGTGGGCCAATGGATTACACGCCTGGTATATTTGAGATGGATATTTCTAAACTAAACCCTGAGAATCATTCACACGTAAATGCTACTATTGCCAATCAATTGGCACTCTATGTTACTATGAGTTCGCCCTTGCAAATGGCCGCTGATTTGCCAGAAAACTACGATCGTTTTCCAGATGCATTTCAGTTCATCAAAGATGTAGCCCTTGATTGGAGCGAGAGCAAATATTTGGAAGCAGAGCCAGGCGAGCACATCACTGTAGCGCGCAGAGCAAAAGGAACAGACAATTGGTTTGTGGGAAATACTGCAGGTTATGATGCATTCACTTCGCACATTTCATTTGATTTCTTACCCGCTAAGAAACAGTATATTGCCACTATCTATTCAGACGCAAAAGATGCTCACTACAAAACAAACCCACAGGCATATACCATTCGTAAAGTGATAGTTACCAGTAAGTCTGAGCTAAAGCAACTGTCGGTTCCCGGTGGTGGTTATGCCATTAGTTTAATTCCGGTTGGCGACAAAAAGGAGTTGAAGGGATTGAAGAAGTTGTAACATGTTTTTCCTTACCATCATCAATAAGAACGAGGCAGTTATTATAAAAAATAGCTGTCTCGTTTAGTTTTTGAGAACCTTTTGGGATTTAAATGTGTGATGAGAGTACAATCTTTGGCTCTGTTAGATTAAAACATTTTGTAGGGCTACAATATGTTTCAAACAGTTGAAACTTGCATCCACGGCCTACAAAATGTTTGAAATCTTATAATTCTTGCTTTTGTTGGCCATTTATTGTGCATTCACGCCATAAAAAGCTAATTCGCGGGTAATATTTGATTTTCATCAATGGATTCTTAAATTTCGCATTGCTTTTCCTTCTTTCAGGCTTTTCATCATCAATCTTAGTCTTAAAATGAGCCATTTTATCGATTCAAAACATTTTCACGGCGGTAGATTGCGTTTTCAACAGATGAACGCCCAATTGTAGGCATAAGATTTGATTTCCACCTGTTTTATGCTGCTCCTAAGAGTGAATTGTAAAAAATAACTGCCTATTATTTACAAATTGACAGTCATCTGACGCGAAAGTATTTTGGAAAACCTTTGTAAGAATTACAACATCATCATACTTTATGCCTCTCTTACCTATAAAAACACGGATACTTATTGCCAAACCTATAGCCAACACCCAGCATCAGATAATTGGGCGTTTTAAAATCCTTAAGGTTGTAGCCAATATGGATGAAAGAGTTGCGTGTTACTTCTATTTTGAGGGCCATAATCTGATAGAGTCCCTTGAAGTCGCCACCACCATGATACACATTGGTGCCAATGCCCAAACCGACAGTAAAGTAGGG
>CAYTJC010000023.1:0-6976 GCA_964437875.1 uncultured Dysgonomonadaceae bacterium | reverse complement strand
GATGCCAAGTGCCAATTGTTTCTTTAGTGCAGGCTTATAGAACGTGTATCCTTCGTCAGGATGTCCCATTGCCGTAATGTAATCTTCGGTATATACATTGGCACTACTGTCATAAATTCCATCGAGCGACAATCCTACTCTCATATTGTAGCTCATGTTGTACATAGGGTTTATATTGAATCCTGCCACGTGGTAAATGTCTGGCGCCGCCAAGTCTTTTTCGTTAAAAGTGATTCCTTTTCTTCGCCACGAGCCAAACAATACCACATCGGTGCTGATGTGGCGGGGAAATTTTTCGATGTACAGGTTTTGGTGTTCTTTTCTTTGAGAGAAGTTGCCGTTATGTCCGTTGAGGTTGTATGTTAGGCCCACTTTTGCATCAATAGCATTAAGGCCTGCATTTGGAAACTTTGTATTGCCATTGGAGAAATGTGTAAGTGTGGCACCTGCTATGAAATCAAATTTAGGAGATAGTTGTTGTTTGAGGTAGAAGTTAGCATTCATGTAGGCATTTAACTTCGAACCCATCACCTTGTTGTATTCATTGGTTTCTCTGTCAAACGGTTTCCATCCTGCCGATATGCCAAAGTTCCACTCATAGTTGAGCGATAAATTGGGGGATAATTGAGCAATAGTAGCTCCTTGAAACAGATAGAGTGCTATTGGATTTCCTATTTCGGCCGAGTTGCCAAAGTTGTAGTAACTTAGCCCAAAGCCTTGATATACATTTCTGTAAATCTTATTTACATAAGAGTCTGGTTGAAAATGAAAAGAGTACTTGAGATGAGTAGAATATAGAAAATCAACGGGTTTATTGTTTCTGTTTTCACCTTTCAAAAAAGGATTCTTTCTGAACACACTTCCTGCTCTGCCTTCAATGCCCAATTGATAGATATAGGGGCGCGAATGGAAAGCAGAGTCATATGAGTTTTGGCCCCAAGCTGTTGAGGCAAAGAGCATACACAAGCAGAGGAGCAAAAGTGCTCTTCCAATTTTATCTGTGCTTATATGCTTATTGGTCATAAGACTGTGTGCTTAATGGTTGGCTTTTATATTGTTGTGATAATGTTTTGTATGCTTGGTCTTAGGTGGGAGGCACAGGTCAGAGACCTGCGCCAGCGAAAGTACCAGTCAGCAATACCAACGCATTCATCACTCAAATTCACATTGTCAACTATCAATTGTCAACTGTCCATTATTCATACTACATTCTTTCTGGAACGTCTATCCCTAATAGTAGCATTCCTTTTTTGATTGTAAGTGCTACATTTTTAGAGAGCATTAAGCGAAATGCTTTCAATGATTCGTTCTCTTCGCGAAGCATAGAGAAATCGTGATAAAACTGATTGTACTCTTTCACTAAGTCATATACATAATTGGCAACGAGCGATACGTTGTACTCTTGGGCCGCTTGGGCTATAACTTGCGGAAACTCAACCAACATTTGCACCAAGCCCTCTTCTTTTTCCGAAATCTCCACCTCTTCAATATGTGTTGGAATTTCGATGTTTTGCTCCGCTGCTTTTCTCAAAACAGACTGAATGCGTGCATGGGTGTATTGTATAAAGGGGCCAGTGTTTCCGTTGAAGTCGATAGATTCTTCAGGATTGAAAGTCATGTTTTTGCGAGGGTCAACTTTCAGGATAAAGTACTTGAGAGCTCCCAGTCCTACCATGCGTACAATTTCTTCAGCTTCCTCTGGTGTGCAATTGTCTAATTTACCCAACTCATTGGATGTTTCGCGTGCTGTTTCAATCATTTCGGCCATCAAATCATCGGCATCAACCACTGTTCCTTCGCGCGATTTCATTTTCCCCTCAGGAAGTTCCACCATGCCATAAGAGAAGTGCACCAATCCTTTTCCGAACTCATAACCCAACTTGTCCAGTATGGTAGAAAGTACGGTGAAATGATGGTTTTGTTCATTTCCCACCACATATATCATGGTATGGATAGGATAATCGTCAAAACGAAGTTTGGCAGTGCCAATGTCTTGCGTCATATACACTGATGTACCGTCGCCTCTCAACAATAGTTTGTGGTCTAGCTTTTCTGCCGATAAATCTACCCAAACCGAATTGTCCTCTTTTTTATAAAAAAGTCCATCTTCCAGTGCCTTCAGCACTCTTTCGCGTCCTACCAAGTAGGTATCAGACTCATAGTATATTTTATCGAACGATACACCCATCTCTTCATAAGTCTCGTCAAAGCCTTTATACACCCAGTTGTTCATCATCTTCCATAGGTTCACCGTGGCTGCATCGTTTTCTTCCCATTTCAACAGCATTTGGCGTGCTTCTGCCATGAGGACTGATTGCGCTTCGGCTTCATCTTCCGACAAACCTTTGGCTTTCAGCTCAGCTTGCTCAGCTTTGTATTTCTGATCAAACATTACATAATAGTCGCCAATTAAATGGTCTCCTTTTTTGCCCGATGATTCTGGAGTTTCGCCATCGCCCCATTTTTTCCATGCCAACATCGATTTGCAAATATGAATTCCTCTGTCGTTCACAATATTGGTCATCACCACACGCTTACCATTTGCTTTCAGAATTTGGCAAAGCGAATAGCCCAGAAGATTATTACGCACATGTCCTAAGTGCAGTGGTTTGTTGGTGTTTGGAGAGGAGTACTCTACCATATAAAGTGGTGCATCTTCGGCAGGTTCTTCTATTCCGAAAGCAGGGTTACTGTTCATTTTTTCCAATGCACCCAACCATACATAAGAATTGAGGGAAAGATTTAAGAAACCCTTTATTACATTGAAAGACTGAATGATAGTGGAGATTTGCATCAGAGCTTCGCCAATTTCCTCAGCAGTTTGCTCTGGGCTTTTCCTCGAAATCCTCAATAGGGGGAAAGTCACCAGTGTGAAATGTCCTTTAAATTCTTTTTTGGTTTTTTGCAGTGTAATTTGAGCTTCGCTCACTTCTGCATCATATAATTGAGCAATTACTTTTATAACGGCTATCTGTAATTCTTTTTCTATGTTCATTGTTTCGGTGTGTATTAATAGATGTTGATATACAAAAGTATGAAAATTTGAGCAAAGTTCACCATTTAGAGGGCATAAGAAAGAAACTTTGAGGTGCACGCTGGTGTGGTTTGCGGGAGTATGTGAGAAAGTTGAAGCTTTTTATTGTAGACATTGAGAGAATTATTTGGTTGTATGATTTCTAAACTGCTAACTTTGTAGCTTGAGTTAAGAGACCTACCTCTACATCATCGTATTTAATCAGACCTTGCCTCATAATTCCTTGATGTTTACAGGAGCTAAAGTATGGCCAAACATTAACAGTACATCGTTCACTTTCGCAAGACTCAAGTTATCTTTACCTTGTTCTATTTTGCGAATAACTGTAAGTGCTACGCCTGCTCGCTCTGCAAGCTCCTCTTGTGTGAGGTTTGTAATTTTACGTTGTTGTTTTACGAATTCTGCTAAACTTACTATCATACTCTATATGCAATTACATCTATTTACTGGGTACAATTCAATATTATATGCAAATTCATATAATAAAGGGCAATATAGCGAATTATATTCAAATGCATATAATCTATGCTATGAAAATGTATCTTAATATTAAAGTGCTGAGTGCAATTTCAAAACCGTTCTAGCGGTTCCGTAGCCTTATCCACCAAATAAATCAGCGATTTATAAGATATACCACTGCTCGTAGATAATCCAATCTCGCAAGTGCGGCTATTGGAATATCCCTCTGTGGCTCCGCCATTGTTTTCCTTGAGAGGTGCAAGTGCAGATTGGCTAAGTTCGGGATAGAAAAAGCCTCTATCGCCAGCCCATCCACAACAATCAACATCGGCAGGCACAACTATATGCTGTGCACAAAGTGATGCCACTCTATGCAACTTACCACTTAGCTCCATCTTGGTGGAACTGCAAGTTGTGTGGATAGAGACAGTGATGGGTTGTTGATTGAACTGGAGTTTATTGAGCAAGAAATCGTGAATAAACTCTACTTGGTCAAAGAGTCTTAGGCGGGAGTCTAAGGTTTGCTTCATGTGTAAGAGACATGGACTCATGTCGCAAACAATGGGCAATTCTCCATTTCTACTTGCTTTGAGCAAAGCCTGGTTTAATTCTGCTTCTTTTTGTGCGGCTTGTTTTCTAAACCCTTTGCTACTGAATGCCATGCCACAGCACAGCTTGTCTTTCTCTTCGGGGATGAATACGGTGTATCCTGCCTTGTGAAGCAGTGCAAGCATGGTTGATGGGGAGTCTTTTTGTCTGCCATAATCGGGCGATGGTCCCATTGCACGGGTAATACATGCTGGAAAATATACGACTGCTGGAGAATCTGGAGTTGAGGCAGGGTAGATAGTGCGTGTTATTTTTTTTGCACCCGAGGGTGTATATTTTGTCCACAGAGGAATAATACCATCGCCTACTTTGTAGAGTCCTTTTGCAACTGTTTCCATTTGGTTGTAGCTTATCACTTTTGCTACTGCATGTGGTATAGGCAATAGGTTACGAACAAGGGCTGTGATAGTTTCCATATTGTTGGCCATATAATTGGCCGCTTTCTCTGCATATTTTCCATTGTGTTTCCAGCGAAGCTCTTTCACCAATATTCCTGTATCAATATCTACTGGGCAAGCTATGCTGCAAAGGCTATCTGTAGCACAGGTTTCGTTGAGGGGATAGTTGATTTGTTTTGATAATTCTTGAATGTTCTTCTTCTCTTTCTTGCTGTTCGCCATCTCTGTTAGATAGCGATATGCCACAATACGTTGACGAGGAGTCATTGTTAAGTTTTTGGAAGGGCAAACCACTTCGCAAAAACCACACTCTATGCATTTGTCAATAATGGGATTGGCAAGCGGTATATGTTTCAAGTTTTTTATAAAAACATCTTTATCATCATTGATTACAACTCCTGGATTGAGGATGTTGTTAGGGTCAAACGCAGTTTTGATGCGTTTCATCAATCCGTATATTTCAGTACCCCACTCTTTTTCCACAAAAGGGGCCATGTTTCTTCCTGTTCCGTGTTCCGCCTTTAGGCTCCCATTGTGTTTTGTAGCAACCAAATCTGTCAGCTTGTGCATAAACCGAGCATATTCATCAATGCCTCTTTGGTTATTAATATCCGGAAACACAGTGAAATGCACATTGCCATCCAGCAAGTGTCCCCACATTACATGATTTCCATAGTTAGAGGCGGCAAGCAGCTCTTTCACATCCGTTAGGGCATCGCCAATTATGGCAGCATCCAATGCAATATCTTCAATAATACAAGCAGTTCCATTTGGCCGACTTGCAGCTGCCGATGTAAACAAACCATTGCGCACTCGCCAGTAGGTATTGTATAATTCCGTATCTGTAGTAAATCTGATGGGAGAATAGGTTTTTATTCCCGATAGCTTCTCTTCAATATCAGCCATCTGTTGCAGCAGTTGTTCATGTGTGTCGGCCGATGTATCTATAAGCAATGCTGCAGCATCTTCAGGTAATATTCTCAATTCTGCAGGCATTCCATCTTGGTTTTCTACAGCACGCAATGCATTTCTATCCATTAGTTCGGCAGCACTCACATTGCACAGACGCAATGGTGCGATTGCTTTGCACACATCGCGCAGGTTGTGAAAATAGATCATTGCCGTGGCTTTCAGCGGAGCATCGTGTACGGTTTGAAAAGTGGCTTGCGACATGAAACCCAATGTGCCTTCAGATCCAACCATTAAGTGTTGTATAATATGAATGGGGTCGGCAAAGTCTATCAGTGAGTTCACACCATAGCCACAGGTGTTTTTCAGTTTAAACTTTCGGGCAATTGTTTCATATATGTGTTGAGTGCTTGTTGCATGTTGTTGCAAGGCTATTATATCCGCAATAAGCTCTGGATGCGACTTCTTGAAGTTGTTGCAGCTATCTTGGTCGCCAGTATCCAACAATGTACCATTTGCCAATACAATGCGCATAGATTGCACCGTATTGTAGCTATTGTATTTGATGCCAAAGTTAGATCCGCTTGCATTGTTGGCAACAATGCCTCCAATTTTAGCGGAATTGATAGATGCTGGCTTTGGGCCCAATTTACGGCCAAAGCGTTTGAGCATATTGTTGGCAGCAGTGCCTGTGAGTGCGGAGCCAAAAGTAGCGGTGTGTCCGTTATCTTTAATAGCCGCAAACTCAAATCCTTTTCCCATCTCCATCAATATAGAGTCTGATATGGTTTGCCCGCTCAAGCTGGTGCCTGCTGCTTTGAAGGTAAGTGGAACTCCCTTGCTATTGCAAAACTGTATCAGCCTAATGGCTTCGTCTTCCGACATCACCTTCACAACAGCCTTAGGTATGAGCCGATAAAGTCCTGCATCGGTTCCTTTCACCAAACATGGTATTTTGTCGGTGTGTAGTTGCTCTTCTGGAAATAGTTTTGAAAGATGTCTATATAGTCTTGTGGCGTCCATTGTATGCAAGTGTTAGGATGAAAGTAATCTTTAGAGAGGGCAATGCTTGAGCTAAGAATGATAATTGAAAATGGATTCTAAAATCAAAATTGGCCGAAAGCAAATAGTGAGTCTATAAGGATGGGTGATTTTTCGGGACGAGACAGTTTGCTTTGTAAAGTTTTGTACTGATGGTATATTTTGAAGGCTGATTAGAAAATGCTTTATTGTCATAAATAGTAATCCTTATTAGTTTCAGATAAATTTCCCCATACAAAAATAGGAATAATAAGGAGCAAAAAAAACTGTCATCTTTGTTTATTTAAGAGACAGTTTTGTTTATTCAACTCACAAAACACGAAAGTGGTTTGTGGTATAGTTAACTCACTTAGCATAGTTCTACGAAAAACTCTCTTCCTTTTTTATCAAGAGCTATTTTTCCTTCTTTAGCTAACCAACCAAAAGCAGCAAAGGTGTCTCTTTCTGTTAGTTTAGTTTCTTTTCTTAGGTCCTTTACATTCATACGACCTTCTTTGTCTAACGTTGTCCACACTTTTCCAGCGTC
>CAYTJC010000022.1:10341-12079 GCA_964437875.1 uncultured Dysgonomonadaceae bacterium | reverse complement strand
TCTGGCGTCCTAACCGATAGACGAATGGGCCATTTGAGTTGAGATTTTAAAACCGATATAGGCTATGTCTCAAATGCGGATGCAAATATAGAACCTTTTTTTTAAGTAGCAAAACTTTTCACCTCTTTTTTGATATATTTCTCACTTTCGTAGTTATTTGATTCAAAAAAGTACACTTATAAGCCTATTCTTCAAATAATAGTAGTATAGTTTTTGAGATTGATTTATTTTTCCTACTTTTGCATCCTCTATAATAAGGAAACGATAATAATAAAAACGCAATAAAAATGAAAAGAACATTTCAACCCTCTAGAAGGAAAAGAAAAAACAAACATGGATTCCGTTTACGCATGTCTTCTGCAAACGGACGCAGAGTACTTAGAGCACGTCGCACTAAAAAAAGAGCTAAGCTATCAGTTTCGGATGAAGCATAAAAAATATCCGTTGAGTAAAATTTAAAATGAGCAAAGAAACACCAATAGTTTCTTTGCTCATTTTTGTTTTAAACAACTTGTGCACTAAATTTAAAGCTTTTGGCAAGCTAATCTGTTTTTTTTATACCTTTGTATATATATATATATATGTGTATGTACACTTTTAATTTACCGTCACACATCATTTCATCTAAGAAAATATGAATGCAAAAAAAAAATCAAGCAAAGGTCATTTCCGAAATAGCCTATTAAAAAATGTGTTACTTATAATAGTAACAGGTATAGTTCTTGTATCTGCAACCTTAATATCGTTAAATGTATATACCCGATACAATAAATCTGTGGATGTACCTCTAGTGAAAGGGATGCAACTGAAAGAAGCTACAATTATATTAAAATCTAAAGGGTTAAACTTTGTGGTTGTTGACTCTCTTTACAATAAGAATGAAATACCAGGTGCTATTATCGAACAAGTACCGGCTGCTAAAAGCAGAACAAAATCTGGTCGCGAAGTTTTCTTAACCATCTACTCTATCAATCCTCCTGAAATAGCAATTCCTGGACTTATAGACTATTCGCATCGACAAGCCGAAGCTCTACTTATATCAATGGGATTTGAACAATTGACCATTCAAGAAGTTCCTTCTGAGTTTAAAGGCTTGGTAAAAGCAATTGAATATAGAGGGAGACAAATACAACCAGAAGAAAAAGTACCAGCGGGCTCTCCACTAACAATTATTGTGGGAAGTGGCATGCAACCTGATTCTCTAAATATTGATGGAGATTATATGCTTTCGCCCAATGAAACAAGGCCTAAAAATTCAGAACAAACAAACGAGGCTATCTCTAAAGAGTCGCCAATAGTAGATGAATCATTTTTTTAACTGCCGTGCAAAAAGAAAATCCTAACGAATTGTCTAATCTGATAGACGATGACAGTACAATAGAAAACTCAGAAAACAATACAGAACAAAAATATATTCACCATCAGCATGTAGCCGATAAAGGACAAGCATTATTGAGGGTTGACAAATTTCTTATTGATAGAATAGAAGGTGTATCACGCAACAAAATCCAACAAGCTGCAGAAGCCAATTGTGTTTTAGTTAATGGTAAACCCGTAAAGTCTAATTATAAAATAAAACCCCTGGATGTAGTTGCGCTGGTGATGGACAAGCCACGCATAGAAATTGAGATAACCCCCGAAGACATTCCATTAAATATTGTTTTTGAAGACTCAGACCTGTTAGTAGTTAACAAACCAGCAGGCTTAGTGGTACATCCAGGTCATGGCAACTATTCAG
>CAYTJC010000022.1:0-10331 GCA_964437875.1 uncultured Dysgonomonadaceae bacterium | reverse complement strand
GCTAAATGCAATTGCATATCATTTAAAAGATATACCCGACTTTGATGCAAACGATCCAGGTTTAGGATTGGTGCATCGCATAGATAAAGATACATCTGGACTATTGCTTATTGCTAAAAACCCAACCGCTAAAACCTTTCTGGCAAAACAATTCATAGCCAGAACAACCAAAAGAGAGTATGTAGCACTAGTTTGGGGAGCAGTTGGAGAAAACAAGGGTAAAATAGAAGGTAATATCGGACGCGACTTAAAAAACAGAATGCTCATGCGAGTATTCCCTGATGGAGATCAAGGTAAAACAGCAATAACACACTATGAAATTGCAGAAAAACTAGGATATGTCACATTGGTAAATTGCAAGCTCGAAACCGGACGCACTCATCAGATTCGTGTTCATATGAAACATATAGGACATACAATATATAATGATGAGCGGTATGGAGGTAACGAAGTGCTCCGCGGAAAAAACGCTTCAAAATACAAGCAATTTGTGAGAAACACCTTTGAGGACTGTCCTCGTCAGTGTTTACATGCAAAAACTCTTGGTTTTATACACCCTGCAACAAAAGTAGAGATGATATTCAACAGCGATTTACCAAACGACATGTTGAAAGTTGTAGAGAAGTGGAGAAATTATGTTCAAAACAACGAAATTTAAAACAAAACAGTAAGGCTTAATTTATTTGAGAAGCAATAGAATGATTAGAAAAAAGATAGCTGTAGTGTGGGGTGGATACTCCTCAGAAAAAGAAGTATCAGAAAGAAGTGCTGAAGGTATTTATAACTTTCTAGACAAATCTAAATATAGCGTAATAAAGGTGTGTATAGACGAGCATGAATGGAAAGCTGAGTTGAATGAATGTTTTTATTCTATCGATAAAAATGATTTTAGTTTCAAAACAAATGATCAACACATACAATTTGACTTTGCTTATATCATAATTCACGGTACACCTGGTGAAGATGGTCCATTGCAAGGTTATTTTGATATGATAAATATCCCCTACTCAAGTTCTGGATTACTAGCATGTGCTCTTACATTTAGTAAATTTACTTGTAACAACTTTCTTAAGAGTTTTGGATTTAAAGTAGCAAATTCAGTTTTGTTAAGACAAAATGAATTGTACAATCCTGTAGAAATTATTGAGCAATTAAAACTACCTCTATTTGTAAAACCCAATGTGGGTGGATCTAGCTTTGCAATCACAAAAGTAAAAGAAACACAACATTTGCAAGACGCAATAAATGAAGCTTTTACTGAAGCAAATGAAGTGCTAATTGAAAGCTTTATTGATGGTACAGAAGTTACTTGTGGTTGTTACAAAACAACTAATGGTAAAACTGTACTGCCACTAACCGAAGTAGTAACGCACAATGAGTTTTTTGACTATGACGCCAAGTACCTGGGAGAAGTAGATGAGATAACTCCTGCTCGCATTTCTCAAGACTTGACAAACAAAATTCAGCAGCTTACATTAAAGATGTACGATCTAGTTGGAGCAAAAGGTATTGTAAGGGCAGATTATATCATTAGTAATAATGAACCAGTTTTATTAGAATTAAACACAGTGCCAGGAATGACTGGAACAAGCTTTATTCCTCAACAAGTGGAAGCAGCAAATCTAAACATGACCGATGTTTTGACAGAAATAATTGAATTTGAATACAGAAAATTAAAATAGTTAAGCTTATCATGGTGGACTCTAGCACAAACACAAATACAAATAAAAAATACTCTTTTTCGAATAAGGACTTTGATGATATTCGTCCTCTATACGATTCAGAAGTAAAAGAAGCAATCGATTATTTGCTAAAAGATAAGTGGTTTAAGAAAATTGTTGAACCACTGATTCGTCCCATCAAGTGGGACGACTTCTCAAAGAAGATGAGTCAGTATAATAATATATACGATTTTCAAGAAAATGTAATCTATACTATAATCTTGAAGTTTATAAAAGGTACGGTCGATGACTTGTCGCTATTAAATCCAGGAAATTTAGACCTAAACCAAAACCACACATACATATCAAATCATCGTGATATTATTTTGGATGCTGGCCTATTCAATATCTCTTTGCACGCACAAGGCTATCAAACTACAGAAATAGCAATAGGTGATAATCTACTTATCTATCCTTGGATTACAACACTAGTGAGACTAAATAAAAACTTTATTGTAAAAAGAAATATTCCTGTTCGTCAAATATTAGAAGCTTCACAGCATCTATCAAATTATATGCATAGAACAATCACTCATAATAAACAGTCCATATGGATTGCTCAACGTGAAGGTCGTGCAAAAGACTCAAATGATAGAACTCAAACCAGCTTATTGAAAATGCTTACCCTTATGGATAGGAAAAACCCTATTGATAGTATTAAAGCACTTAATATAGTACCTCTCTCTATATCTTATGAATATGACCCATGTGATTTCCTGAAGGCACAAGAATTTCAAAAAAAACGTGATATTGAAGGCTTCAAAAAAACTGAAAGTGATGATCTTGTCAATATGCTCACTGGCATACAAGGATACAAAGGAAAAGTTTGTTTTAGAATTTGCAAACCATTGAATAACAAAATTGATTCAGTTTCATCAACAGAGAACAGAGCAACCATACTGCAAAATATAGCCAACTTAATTGATGAAGAAATTTTTAAAAACTACGAAATATATACTATCAATTACATTGCACATGATATAATGAAGAGCACCAATAAGTTTAGCAACAAATATACTGCTGAAGAAAGGGAAAACTTTATAGCTTACGTGAACAAACAAGTCGAAAAAATAAAAATTGACAATAAAGATGCAGACTTTCTCAAAGATAGAATTGTTGAGATGTATGCCAACATACTTGTAAACCATCTCTCTGTTCAAGAATAAACACTCTACTTGTAATGAAAAAAAGCTTTACATTAATATTTTCAATATTTTTCCTGCTCTTCTTTGTCAGCTGTGACAAAGAAGAAAACCGCATAGTTAATTTTCTAGTTGAATTTGCTACAATAGCTAAAACTGAAACGTCAACAACAATTATACTAGATGATAGCACAATTTTAACTCCTGAGAATGATCCCAACCTAAATCTAGAGAATATGGATCGCATAATCTTAAATTATACTCCTTTAGAAAATGGCTTAATCAATATAAATAGTGTACGACCGATTTTCCAAGATACAATTAAAGAAGAGGGATATCCAAACGAAATCGAAACTAGTCCAATCAAGATTATAAGTATTTGGGTGAGTGGAAATTATTTGAACATGTCCTTCCAAGTAGATTATCATTCCAAGCAGCATACGGCAGCACTAATTAGAGATATGGATGCAGATGAAAACAATCTATACTTTATTTATTCAAGAGAAGATGATCCTCTTGGAGCACCTACTCTCCGATATATCTCTTTTAATCTGGAGAAATTGCAAAAGCAGAATTTTACAATCCACATAAATACTTATGATGAAGAACGTGTATTTAGCTTTTGACCTAAATTAGCGACTATTACTTTAAGACAATACTGTCCTCTTCAAGAGTAAAATCTATGGGTAGAATACATTTTACACTTACAACCTTGTTGTCATTTTTTCCAGGCGTCCATTTTGGCATCATGCTCAAAACACGTAAAGCTTCATTGTCAAGATCATTGTCTAAACCATTTATAACTTCAAGGTTAGACACAGCACCGTCTTTTCTAATAATAAACGAGCAAAGTATTCTGCCCTGAATACCTTCATCTTTTGCACGTGAAGGATATTTTATATACTCAGAAATAAACTTGCCTAGCCCTTCTTCACCTGTAGGAAATTGAGGCATTTCATCTACAATTGTAAATATCTCTTCATTCTCATCAAGTGGCATCACTTTACGTTGGTGTGCCGTAGTAGATGATGTGGTGCGATAACCGTTCTTGTTTAATTTAAAATACATCGGAACATAATGTCTGGCTCTCACATTTTGACCTTTATATACTGCTGGTCGCCATGCTGGCATAGATTTTATAATCCTCAAAGCCTCAGCATCTAAGAGAGGATGAGCGCGGTGCATAATTTCAAAATCAGACAATGAACCATCAAGATTTACAACAAAATTATAAACAACTAAACCTTGTTTATCATTTTCTGCTGCTTCACGTGGATATCTCAACGATGTAGAAATAAAACGCAACATCTCTTGGCTACCTCCTGGATACATTGGGTCAATATCGGGAATTTCAATTATCTTACCTTTGGCCTTAGGAGGATTGGTTTTCTCCATGTATATATCGTTGTCAGAAAACATGTTGTGCGATGTATTGGCTTCAATAGTCTGAAAACTTCCTACTAATAGGATAAGTGAAATAAGTGTGGATACAATCATTGTGTTAACTCTCATCTGAATAAAAAATAGAAATATCTGTCTGTAATATTGTAAAGATGCAAATATAGGAAAATTTACTGCGGCAAAGCAACCCCTTTAGCAGTTTGTAATAAAATTTAGCTGGATATACTAAGAAAAGTCAAGTGACAAACAACTTTTAATTAAACCGCACAAGCATAAATAATAAATAAATATATTAGCGCAAAGTACCCTCAGGAAATTTAACTTTATCTGGTACTTCGTTCAACATAGGCAATGCATATTTCAAAATACGATTTCTGCGACCAGTAGTATCTTTTGGCTCTACTGGATAAGAAACAACGGCCTCCATCCATGCAAAAGTATTTATCCTAAAATAGACAGTTGGCTCCCACTGCTCAACTTTTTGAGATGCAATCTCAGGATAGCATTCGTTGAAATCTCTGAGACAAGCTAATAATAGACATTCCTCAACAAACTGAAGATCGCTAGTATATGCCACTTGAATGGCAGTCTCATTCCATATAAAGGGAATTTGAGGGCCAGAATAATTAATGACCTCCTCTCTCAATACTAAACTATTAGGAAACCTAATTATTCTGCCACTACTCCTATCATTTCCCAAGTAATCGCCACTACACTCCAAAATTGAAGTGTCCAGATAACTAATTGAAACCACATCACCGCGGAATCCTTTTATTTGAATACGATCACCCACCAAATACGACCGACGAAAAACTAAATATATCCAAGCAATAAAAGAAGCAATTGGAGCCTGCAAAGCAAAGCCAAGTACCAAAGAAATTAAACCAAAGCTAACAGCAGCAGCATATAAATTTTGAAATAAAAAAGAAGCAACTACAATCAGACTAAATACAATTGCAAGAAACCTGATAACTCGCAGTATGTTATATCGTTCTCCTTGAATATGGGTTTGTATATTAACCACCCTCGTAATAATCTTACTTATTAAGAAGATTAAGGCTATCAAAAACAAACTCATGGTTAACCTTTTCATGAAAGGAACATATTTTTCCCAAGAGTCTAAGATCTGTAAGTCCAATAGATAATATATAGTTATGAGCAATACAGATGCAACTCCATAAACCTTAATCTTGTATTTTGTTTTTTGAGCTTCCATAAGTTTATTTTAAATTTAAAATCGGTAGTAATATATTACTTGAATCTTTCTGAATAATTTCGCTTTTAGTTTAGTGGATAGCCAACAACACAATAAGAATAAATAGCAACTATTTAATAACACAGCTAATTACTAAAAAACGAATTACCTAGACTATGAAAGTTATAGCTTCATTAATTTCATTATTCATTGATATAACAAACATAATAAAACATCTGCAAATCCATTGTAAAAGCAATATCTATTTTCAAGATTATCTAACTCACTCACTTTACAGCTTTTAATACTAGAATATTTATTTGTGAAGTAACTGCTCAACAAACAGTTTAAAATCTCCAATTCAAACCCATATATGCATGCCTTGGCAAAGCTGGATAATAATATCTTGGTTCATTAGTACCAAATGCTTTAGCATTTACAATTACCATAGATGCATAATGAGAGTTAGTAAAGTTGTTGATCCCTAAATAGATCAAAAAAGTTGATCCTTTAAAAACATCAACTTTTTTAGATATTTTGAGATTGCTGTAAAAGTAATTAGGCTCAGAGAGTCTGTTCTCGTCATTTAAGTATTGCTTACCAACAGACTGAAACTGAACATCAATCGAAATAGATTTAATAGGAATCCATTGAAAACCAACCTGGGCTGTGTAACTAGGTATTCCTGGTAAAACGTTTCCATCATGGACTACATTATCACTTGTGAAATCTATAAAACGATTCTTCGAATAGGTGTAACTAAGACTGGAGGATAAACGACCTGGGAATTGATTGAAAGAGAAGAGCCTGTTCCGCATTGTAATTTCCGCACCTTTATGTCTAGTCCTACCCGCATTGACACCTGTGAATATATCTTCTGTCAATCGTTTTGTCAGCAACAAATTGTTCAACTCTATCCAATAGAGAGTTCCTTCAATTTCCATGTTTCGATTAAATAAAAAAAGACGAGTGCCTAATTCATATTGAATTCCCTCTTCTGGTTGAATGTCAGGATTAATATTGCCTTCTGGTAGCAATGTCTCTTCCGGAGATGGAAGGGAAAAACCATGTCCAACTGAAGCATAAAATGCAATTTTCTGATTTAGAGCATAATTGAAACCTATACGAGGTGACAACATTGACGGGAAATTTCGTTTGCCAGATTTGTCGCCATCTTTTTCAAATTGATCTTTTAGTTCATAGCGGATGGTATTATAAGCTGCAGCTAATGAAATATTGAACTTTGAGGTAGGTCGATAATAGGCCATACTAAATAGGTTGAGATGATTACGGTTCTCTCTGTTTTTATTAGTTATTACATCCTCTTCATCTATAGACCATTTATACATATCATTCATCCACTCCACACCAATAACTACATCAGCCTTTGCAGAATAATAAGATAGTTTATTACGAATTCCTCCTCCCAACGATGCATCATCTAAATTGTTGAATGGTCGTCTTTCATAACTATCATTCCACTTGCTAAAAAGGATCAATTTATTAGTCCATTTTTGACCAAACTGATTGATAAAGGATATTCCCCCTACCCCCTTATGGTATCTTTTGTATCCTTCTATTTCTTTCCAATTCTGTGCTGCAACTTTAGGGTTATCATCATAGAGAGTTTTTCCCAATGAACTTGGAATACCTGCATCCATATAGGTTGTATAAAATAAATACTCTATGTCCAATAATTTTAAATTAATAATACCTGCAACAAGTGCTGTGCGTTTTCTCATGTGATTATTTTCACGATAACCATCGGAATTAATGCCCGAGAGGTGAACCTGGATTGAGGAGTCGTCTATTTTGTAGCTCTGCTGTACATTTGCTTTCAAAGTATTGAAAGCCCCATAATGAACTTGAGCAGTGGTCTCTGTTTTAGTGTTTTGAGCAGTGAACATATTGATTGTTCCACCCAATCCAGATCCATACAATGCGGAAGCCGGCCCTTTCACAATCTCCAATCTGTCAATCATTTGCAAATCTATATCTTCTGGGTTAGAAACCCCATCGGAAGATGTGATGGGAATATCATTTAAATAAAACTTTATCCTATTAGTATTATAAGGAGTCCTACTGCCCATACCACGTATCACTATTCTGCTTGTGGCATAAGTACCACTTTGCATATATACACCAGGAAGTGAGTTGATAGTAGTTGCCATTGAATTTGCATCCCAAGCTGAGATGTCATTATCCAAAATCACTGATAAACTACCAGGAATACGGTGTAAGCTACTCTGAGCTTGGTAAGCATTTATTGTTATTTCATCTAGCCTTACTGTGCTATCTACTGCCAACTCTTTTGAATGAATTATTTTATCATCTTCACTTTGGGCTAAAAGTTTCATTGTACTAAAAAAAATCAAAAGTAAAAGAAGAAAAAAATTAGTGCTACAATTCATACCTATATATTCATTTAGTCTATGGGAAGCCTCAAAATTTACAGCTAAAATACCATATATTAGTAAAATTATATGATGCAGTTTATAACAAATTCGTTTAAAACTTGTTCCTTGGCTTTAGTGATTAACACAGAAATATTCTGTGTTATATCTGAAACTAACAAATCTTCTATACCGAAATAAGAAGAATTTCTTTTTTAATTAAAAGACATTCTCACATAAAGGTATATGACTCGTTTCTCAGACTTACTAAAATATCTCAATCAGTTGAATAGTAACAAACCAACTCTAATATAATTACACAATCACCTCCTCATACCTTTCCTTTCTTGTGTTTTTACAATTATAATGGAGCCGATGTCTTTTTGACATTACACTCTTAATGCTGACAATGCCTGGGAAATCAATCAGCCTCCCCTTGTTGTCTTACTCTCACTCTTTGGATGCAAGCAAATTATTTAAACATGGCTAAACAACTACAATTATTAACCTGCAAGTTAACAATGCCAAACCCTCTATTTACTGGTCAATCTATTACTTTCGTCTGTCTTAAATACGAAAACTCTACCATTTCAATCTTCCAATCTTGACATTTCATTACCCTAAATCAGTCATTACTTTTGCGACACAACAACCAACAATACGTGCAAATAATTAACATTCAATTAATTAATAGACACTTTACACTTATATAATTTTGTATACGTATAATACTGGGTCTCATGGAATTCTAATTTACATTCGTTTTTTAGAATACAACGACACATGTTATCCCAATTTGCTTTCGTTTATTGTAACAACATGAAGCATGTTATTACAATAAACACAATATTTCTCATTTTTGGGGGGTCATTTCCTACTTATCCCTTTTACTATGTAACTAATCTGTGTATTATTATTGTTTTTTCATCTATTTTCTTGCTATCTGTCTCTCCTTTTTGGCTTTTTCAAATGGAAAAATCCGTATAAGAATATATTTGGCTTTAGTTTTCGGTGTAAGTGGAGTGACGGGTAACGCTGAATTCTAATTTTCAGGTGTTATTTGAGTAAATGGGGTTCAATACATTAAAGAAACTTAAGACAAAAAAAGAAGCATGGACTCTTTTGTTGAAGGTTTAGCACAATAGAAAGATGCTTATTTTCAGAGTGTTGGTAGCATCATAAGATAGTAGAGAAAATGGATAAGTTGAATGGATGTTTAAAAAAGAGACCTGAATAGTTACCTATGACTCTATAATGAGTAAGAAACAAGCATTAATTTGTAATCTTCACATTGCAATTTGAGAACTTAATAGCGATATAGTTGTTATTAAAAAAAGACATGTTATTTTGAATCAATCCAAATAACAAAGTAAATCTTGATAACTTCAACTTAAAAACATTAGATAAATGATTTTCAAAGAATTTAATCCAGTAGAAGATAAGATGCTCAGGATTATCGACAATGACGGTAAAGTTGTGAACCAAGACTTGATGCCCGATTTAGATGATGAAACCATAGTTAAAGCATACAAAGAGATGCTTTTTGAGCGAGTTGCCGACGAAATGGCGGTTTCCTACCAGCGCCAAGGACGCATGTACACATTTCCTCCCAACCGAGGACAGGAAGCAATTCATATAGCAGCAGGAATGAACATGAAAGAAGAAGATTGGTTAGTTCCTGCTTTTCGCGAACTAGGAGTGATGCTGGCTAGAGGAGTAACCATGAAAGAAGTCTTCTTGTATTACAATGGTAACGAACAAGGCAGCAACTTTGCCAACGCAAAAAAGGTTTTACCCATAGCCATTTCAATTGGAACTCAGTTTCAACATGCAGCAGGAATTGGCTATTCTATTAAATATCAAAAGAAAGATGATGTAGTTTTTCCTTTTATTGGAGACGGTGGTACATCAACTGGAGATTTCAGTGAAGCTCTCAATTTTGCAACAGTTTGGAATGTTCCAGTAGTTTTCACTATTCAAAACAACCAATATGCCATATCAGTTCCCGTTCATAAACAAACAAAATCAATAAATTTGGCTGTTAAGTCTGTTGCTTTCGGAATGAAAGGTATTAAAGTAGATGGTAATGACTTTTTCGCTATGTATTTAGCTTACAAAGAAGCATCCGAACATGCGCGCTCTGGAAAAGGACCAGTGTTAATTGAAGCCCTTACCTATAGAAGAGGTGCTCATACTACCTCTGACGATCCAACAAAATATAGAACCAAAGAGGAAGAGGATAAATGGGGGTTGTCAGACCCACTATTGAGACTCAAAAAATATATGGATGACAAAGGTATCTGGAAAGAAGATGAAGAGAAGCTTATTGCTGAAAAGAAAAAAGAAGTTGACAAACAATTCTTAGAAGCAGAGAACTTTGGTTCTTATCCATTGAGTGAAGTGTTTGACTTTATGTACACTGATATGCCCGAAGACCTAAAAAGACAAAAAGAAGAATACGAACAGTTTTTAAATTGGA
>CAYTJC010000021.1:5524-12347 GCA_964437875.1 uncultured Dysgonomonadaceae bacterium | reverse complement strand
CTTCAATGCACGAAGCATGGATGTGTACATCACGAAGTTGCGTAAACTTTTAAGACCAGAACCAAACATCGAAATCATTAATATTCACGGTAAAGGTTACAAATTAATTGTACCAACTGAAGATAATAATGAAGATGAAGAGTAATAGATAGTTTGTAACAACAAACTATTTAATAAAACACGGAAAGCCACTCATATGAGCGGCTTTTCGTGTTTTAAAACGTTGGATATAGTGTGGCTTTGATATCTAGTTTGTTTGAAACAATACACATAGCATATTACGCCACTAATCATTTCAATACTTTTTCTCTTCTAACTCTCACAATACAACAGTTTTTCGTTACATTTGTATAAAAAAGGAATATGATACATTCAATGACAGGATACGGCAAAGCAACTGCTGAACTTTCTGGTAAAAAAATTACTGTAGAGATAAAATCACTCAACAGCAAACAATTCGATCTATACACACGCATTCCTCATATTTATAAAGAAAAAGAGATTTCGTTGCGAAACGATTTGTCTAAGATTTTGGAGCGTGGCAAAATTGATTTGTACATTAGTGTAGAAGAGTCAGACAAAAACTCTACAGTAAAGATTGATGAAGCCAGACTCAAGAACTATCTCACTGAAATGAAGCAACTAGCTAATGTGCTAGATATAGAAGAGCCAAACAATTGGTTTGATATATTGTTTAAACTACCAGATGTTTTTAAACAAGAACCAGAGAAGCTGGAAGAAGAAGAGTGGCTTACTGTTGAAAGAGCTGTAGATGGGGCGGTGGCTAATTTAATTTCATTTCGTCATCAAGAAGGCGAAGCCTTGAAAGAAATAATGCTAACCAATATATCTAATATCAAAGAGCTGACTCTTAAACTTGAAAAGTTTGAAGCTGAGCGAATTGATAAGGTGAAAAATCGGATAATGGATGCACTCACCAACTTAGAGAATATAACCTACGATGGTAGTCGCCTAGAGCAAGAACTCATCTACTACATAGAGAAGCTAGATGTGAACGAGGAGAAAACCCGTTTGCTCAACCATTTAGATTATTTCATTGAAACAATAGAAGCAAATACTTCACAAGGGAAGAAGCTAGGATTCATTGTGCAAGAGATTGGTCGCGAAGTAAACACATTGGGTTCCAAATCTAACAACTCAGATATGCAACGCATAGTGGTGCAAATGAAAGATGAGATGGAGCAGATTAAAGAACAAATATTGAACGTTTTATAAATAGAAAAGAAAAGATATATAGCATTATGGGAAAGTTGATCATATTTTCGGCACCTTCAGGAACTGGTAAATCTACAATTGTACGTTACTTAATTGAAAAGGATCTGAATCTTCAGTTCTCAATCTCAGCTACTAGTAGATTACCCAGAGGACAAGAAAAACATGGAGTTGAATATTATTTTCTTACTCCTAATGAATTCAGAGACCGAATCAAAAAAGATCACTTCGTGGAATATGAGGAAGTATATAAAGACAATTTTTATGGCACACTAAAGAGTGAAGTGGAGAGAGTATTATCTAGTGGAACCAACGTAGTGTTTGATGTTGATTGCGTTGGAGGGTTGGCATTGAAAAAAATATATGGAGATAGAGCACTCGCAATATTCATTATGCCCCCATCGGTGGAAGAGTTGCGAAACAGACTTGAAAAACGTGGAACTGACTCGCCCGAGGTAATTCAGAATAGACTAGACAAAGCTACGCTAGAGATGAGCTACGCTCCTCAATTTGATGTAGTGGTGATGAATGACAACTTCGACAAAGCCAAAAGAGACACAGTGAAGTTAATTAGAGAGTTCACTGAAAAAGACTAACCCTCTACTTCAAGTGCGAGTTTACAACTTGTATCTGCTACAGGCAATGATTAAATCCGCTACGCAACTCAAGGATATGCATGAAAAGAAATCGAAATGCGATATCTGAGTCTGTCCAAATGTTGCAAAAACTCACAACAAAATATACCAATCAACAACCCGCTTTTATGAAACTGTGCCATAAACTTATCTCCCTACTAGTCTGTCTATTCCCTCTACTCCTTTTTGCAGCAACGCCACAAAAGCAAACATACACCTTTGCAAATCACGACGCACAGGAATTGCAATTGGATATTTACACCACAATTGCAGATTCTTCAACATCTTTACAACAGCAACCCTGCTTAGTGTTTGTATTCGGTGGAGGATTCAAAGAAGGCTCTCGAGATGCAGAGCTATACAACGATTACTTTCACTACTTTGCAAACAGTGGTTTCACCGTAGTATCTATAGACTACAGATTGGGTATGAAAGGAGAGAAAGCTCCTTCGATGTTCAACTACAAACCAATGCAGAACTCTATTGCTTTGGCCATAGAGGATTTGTACGCTGCAACTGACTATTTATTGAAGAATGCTCAAGAACTGCACATCGACACTACCCAAATAATAATTAGTGGTTCGAGTGCCGGAGCCATAGCTGTGTTGCAAGCCGATTACGAGAAGCGTAATAATTTTGAATCAACTAAACTATTATCTACTTCTTTTCAATATGCTGGCGTGATTGCCTTTTCAGGCAGCATCTTTAGCCACGAGGGCACACCATCCTATCCTATTGTACCCGCTCCAACATTACTGTTTCATGGTAGTGCCGACAAACTAGTTCCCTACAACAACACCCGCTTCTTTCACATTGGCATGTTTGGCTCAAACACTTTGGCAAAACAGTTCCGCAAAAATCAATACCCTTACCTATTCTACTCTATGGAGGGCGAAGGACACGATGTATCGGAATATCCAATGACGGACTTCTTGCCAGAGATAGAGCAATTTATCACCGATTATGTATTCAACAAAAAACAGTTGCTCATAGATATCAACTATCGCGACAAGAACAGGATTCCCACGAAATCAGATAGTCCTTCAGACTATTACAAATAACAAATTGTGCAACAATTTCTAAGACAGTACATGCTACCAATAGCCATGGTTATTGGTATAGTTTTCTACAAGCAACTCGCAATATTTGCTCCACTTATCCCGGTTCTGCTTTTTGTGATGCTCTTCATTACCTATAGTCGCGTACTATTGCGCGACATCCGACTCACAAAGTTTCACTACATTCTTCTGAGCATTCAGTATGGAGGTAGCATTTTGGTATATCTGTTGTTCTTCAAGTTCAACACCACCCTAGCACAAGCCGCCATGATTTGTGTGCTTGCACCCACTGCGGCCTCTGCCCCTATCATTACAGGTATTCTGGGTGGAAACATCTCTTCCATAGCAGCCTATTCATTCATCAGTAATTTGTCGATTGCTATATTGTCGCCCTTATTTCTGGCTACTATTGGCGATGCATCCATGGAGACCCTATCTTTCGGAACTTCGGTACTCATTATTTTCAAAAAAGTATTTCCAGTTTTGTTGCTCCCTTTTATTTTAGCTTTGTCGCTAGAAAAGATAAGTCCAAAGCTACACGATATGGTGCGCAAATCACAGATACTATCATTCTACCTTTGGGCCATAGCCCTAACCATTGTCATTAGCCGTGTGGTTATGTTCATCAGTATGCAAGAGAGCACATCATATACACTAGAGATTGCAATTGCTGGAGTAGCATTGGTTATTTGTTTGCTACAATTCTGGTTCGGTAGGAAGATTGGACGACGGTACAACAGAACAGTATCTGGAGGACAGGGTTTAGGACAAAAAAACACAATCCTTGCTATATGGCTCACACAAACCTACCTCAACCCTGTTGCATCTATTGGACCTGGAGCATATGTGTTGTGGCAAAACATTGTAAACAGCTATCAACTATGGCGCAAAGAAAGAGAAATAAGAGTGAACCGATAATGTACTCTTTTCATTAAAAATGTTCTATATTTGCTGTAAACAAATTATACATACCACTATGATACAGATTACAGAAAAACAAATAGCAGAAGCCCTTCAGAAAGAGCCCATCGATTATATCAATTTATACACCGATGCATATCTTGCCGAGATTGACAATGAGTTGAATGTAGAGAATATGCAAAAGCTCAACGGCCATCAACATGCATTGCTTGCCTACCATTATTTTAGGAAAGAGGTGAATTATGGAGGTTTTGTACAGTTGGTGCAAAATGGGTATGGTGGTTATATCTTTGACAACCCCACCGCCAAAGCTCTTAAAATATTTGGTGCAGATGGCACAGCTAAGATTATCTATAAAGCAAAAGAGATATACGATGCCAATCGCGAAGAGCTGGAGCGAGACACTACAGACGAAGAGTTCAACGCTATGTATGTTGATTTCGAAGTGTTTGAAGAGATAGAAGAGAGTTATTATCAAATAGAAAAGAAACAAACAGCAATCATTGCTCAGTTTGTTGACGACAACAGGGAGTTGTTTGCTGAGATAGTATAATTACTTTTTATAGAAAGTACTTAAAGCAAGATACTTTGAATAGCTTAAACTTATTTTGCATTATACAAACAGTGGCAAAAGCTATAGCTTTTGCCACTGTTTGTATAAATCTAGAACCTCGAAACTTCTTCTACAATTAAGAGTTGGAAGCTGCAAGCACATTTCGAATTTCTTAAAACCCTTTCAACTCACCTTTTTTGTATTTATCGTAAGCCTGCTTCAAGGTCAAATCTTGTGCCCCAACAAATATCTTCATTTCCATCTGTTCTAAAGCCTTTGCAGCATTATCACCTGGTCCGTTTCCAGTTATTAATATATCGGGATTGAGTTCAAATATCTTTTGCGATGTAGCTGTACCTGCTCCGTGAGCTTCGTTCTTCACCGCACTATTGTTTATTACCGACAACTCATTGGTTGTCTCATCAAAAACTACTATGTATTCTGTTCTGCCAAATCGTGGGTCAATCATTGCGTCCCAATCTTTACCAGCTGCTGTAAATGCTATTTTCATATCTATCTTTTATTTATTGTCTGTTAATTGTTTTATTTTCTCCCAAGCCTGTTCTAGCAGGCTGGTTAAGTTCTTACTTTTATACTCTACAATGGTTTTACCAAGTGTCATTGCTTTCGTGAAGTCCTCATCGTAGGGCAAGTCAACTAAATGCTCAATGCCTTCGTCTAGCAAAAACTGTTTTATTTTGGCTTGCTTATCAACATTCACATCTGCTTTGTTGATAATGCAACCCGCTCTTAGGTTGAATTTCTTTACCAACTCATATACACGTTGCAAATCGTGCAATCCAGATACAGTGGGTTCAGTAACCAACACCACAAAATTTGCACCCGAAAGCGATGAAACTACTGGACAGCCAACACCTGGAGAACCATCCACTAAAACGTAATCTTTCTGATGCTTCAAAGCAATCGCTTTGGCCTCTTCTTTCACTTTGGCTACCAATTTGCCCGAATTGTCCGAGCCTATACCCAATCGAGCATGCACCATTTGGCTGCCCGACTTGATGTTGGAGATATACAACTGCCCCGAAAGTAAGTCATTATTGATAATGGTTTCTGTGGGACACACCCTTGCACAATAGCCACAACCCTCACAGTCTAGTGGACTAATTATGTATTGATTGTTGTGCACCGAAATAGCATCGAATCTGCATACCTCTTCACACAAGCCACACTGAATACAATTAGTTTGATCAATGGTTGCAACCTCGCCACTATAAAAATCATCATCAACTTCAAAATCAGGTTGCATCAGTAAGTGCATATCGGCAGCATCCACATCGCAATCGGCAAGTACAACATCCTTTGCACCCATCATGCCAAACGAAGCAGTGATAGATGTTTTACCAGTCCCCCCCTTTCCAGAAATAACTACAATTTCTTTCATCTTCTTGCTCCTTCCTTTATAGATAAACAATGATCCAAGATACTGCTCAGTGCGTTTTTCACTTCTAGAAATGCGGGATATATAAGATGCCCTTTGGAGTATAGCTCTGCTATTTGTCGGCTGTTGGGTATTTTAGCCAATATATCTATGCCTTCAGCTTTACAATAGTTCACTACTTCGTCATTGCCAATTCCGTAACGATTGACAACTACTCCAAAAGGTTTATTGAGCTCCTGCATGGTTTCAACTGCCAACTTGAGGTCGTGAAAACCAAATGGTGTCGGTTCTGTAACCAATATCACATAGTCTGCATCTTTGGTTGCCTCCAAAACAGGGCACGATGTGCCAGGAGGTGAATCAAAAATGGCCATAGACACATGTGGGTATTTCTCAGCTACATACTTTTTGGTTTTAGCAATGCTGGATACTGCTTGCTCTTCGCCAATATTGAGACGACTCTCCACATAGTGAAGTTTACCACATTGAAAATCGCGCAACACTCCAATCTTTGTTGGCTCCATTGGCAATGCGCTCACGGAACACAATTCTGAACAAGCATAACAGCTATGGCACAATTTTGGATATACCATAATGGAAGTTCCTAGTTTGATAATTGCGTTGAAGTTACACACCTCTTGACAAAGACCGCACAGGGTGCACTTACTAGCATCCCAATTAGGAGTCATATTGTGATTATCCTCTTCGTGCACAAGGGTGCCATCGAAGAACAATCCCGAGTTGGGTTCTTCCACATCCAAATCTACCAACACCACCTCTTCTCGCTCGGCAATATATGCCGCAAGATTGGTGGACAGGGTTGTTTTGCCTGTTCCACCTTTCCCACTAGCAATTGCTAGTTTGAATGTTTGCTGCTTAATCATACGATGAATATCTCTCTGAAATTATTAAGTTCGAATTAATGCCCACCACAACTATGGTTTTCATCGTGGCTACAATAGTTGGCACTCAAATCCAATTCGTCTGCCAGAAATTTGTTCACCAAATTGGTAGGCGTATCTAC
>CAYTJC010000021.1:0-5514 GCA_964437875.1 uncultured Dysgonomonadaceae bacterium | reverse complement strand
CGTTGAACAGGCTGATGGCCTTGCCTCCCATACCTCCCGCAATTACATCGGTAGCACCATTGGCAGCCACCCATTTGGGGAACGAGCCTGGAGTATGTTCTGGCGGATCCATTGTTGTAACTTCTGTGATAATATTGTTTTCTACATCCACAAAAGCGAATGCTTGGCAATGGCCAAAGTGTTCAGACAACAAGTTGTTGACCATCGGAATTGCAATTCTTTTTTTTGTCATAATTAGGTTTACTTTGTTTTTTAATTAATACAAGCCCTGTGTTTACAAAGGGCTTGTGTTGTTTTATAGTTGTTTATAAATTTATTTTAAAGCTACTCTTGAATATCTCGGAATCTGCGACCCATGCCACGCCCTCTGCCGCCACCACCGCTTTGACCCATACCTCGGCCTCCACTGTTTTGACCCATGTTGCGTCCCTGACCATTTCCTAGACCATTGCCCATTCCATTTCTCATACCTCTGCCCATTCCACGGCCTTTGCCAAGACCTTGCCCTTGAGCATTTTCATTTGCTGGGTTGTCGTTCACTGAATTCTCTCTGTTCTCGTTGTCTTGCGTTGTTGGGTATCTGCGTCCTGCGCCAAAATTGCCGCAACGTCCCATTTTTCGTCCTGTCATAGCACCTTCGCCCTTAGGACCTTTTTGATTAAAGTTTGGCATAGTTACCTCCTATTTATATAAATGATTAAATTATTATTTACGACCAGCATATACCCGTTTACCACGGTCTTTCTTGGCACACGAATTTCGATTCTTACCCATTCCTGTGCCCAGCTTTGCCAGTTTCTCTTCGTCTGTGACAGCTCTACACTGTCCCAAACCTCTTCCTGTTTCTTTGCCCTTTCCATCGGGACCTGTTCCATCTAGTTTTGGCATTGTTTTATTTCCTCCTATTGTTTAGTAATTCAATGATATCACTGATTCGCTTTTCCGAATCTTTTATCACCACCAATTGTATATGCATACTATCGAGCAATGGCTTAATTTTTGCACCAAACTCGCCCGACACTATCATCTCTACATTGCGCGACGCCACTAATTCTACTGCCGCTTTGCCGACATGTTCTTCCATGTCTCGGTTGGGGTTGGGTATAAACTCCATTCCACCACCTTTTGTATCTATTATAATGAACCAAGCGCACCGCCCAAAACTACTATCTATCTTAGATTCTAGCGTATTGTCCGTTGAAGCTATTGCTACTTTCATATTCTTTTATTTTTATGTCCTCTCCGCCCAGGGCCACCTTTTCTTTTCATATAATGACCACATTCAGAACAAACCTCCTCTTTACAGGGTCTTCCAGATTGATGCACCTGTTCAAAATCGCAATGCGTACATATACACAAATCATCCTCTGCATTAGTTTCACTTACCTCATCGCCCAATTCGAAATCCGAAATATCTTCGCTGCCACACAATGGACACTCCTCAATGGGTAAATGCTTGTGAGGATGACTGAAATAACACGCACATGCATTGCACTGATGCCAATCGCTATCGAAATAGACTTTGCCTCCTTCTATAGCAATTTGACGACCTTCCACAAATGCTGTGGCAACTTTTCGCAATGCCACAGCATATATGCGTGTGAAAGTAGGCCGCGATACATTCATCATCAATGATGCTTGGTGGTGATTGAGGCCATCATAGTCGCACAATCGCATTGCTTCATATTCTTCAAACAGCAAATTGACAGACCCTTGAGATGCGGGCATTTCTATATCTATTCCGTAAGGCTTGAAACCCTTTATAGGAGGAGGACTTAATATTTTACGAGGTCTTTTTATACGTGCACACATGCTTTTTTAATTAATGTTCACGACAAAGGTAATGAACCATAGTTCACTATGCAAGCATTTTTGCAATTCTTTTCGATGGTTCTTGCGAATAGTTAGAGAAGTTACTGTATTGTAAGATTAAGGATGGTAAACAATAGAAAACTCATTTAGCTCGTCGTTGCAACCATAGCAGAAGTGACAAATAATTGCCAATCTTCATGAAAATCATGTATCAAAGTCTCGTTTCACTAACATTCTTTAGATAAAGTCAGTGTATCTAGCCCATCAAATCGCCAATCTTCCTATTTGTGCAGTATGATTATCTCTTAAAATCCATTTTCTTTGCTATTTGTTTTTCTCAATACCACAAAAAGCAAACTATCTTCCTATTCGGCAACTATTCCAGCTCTTCAACCTCACGGATATTTCTAGATTTTACTCCGATTGTAATATCATGATGATGATAATGCTAGATTTTGCTCCGATTGTCTTTTCATCATAATGAAAAAGCTGGATTTTGCTTTTGTAGCAATACACGCATGAATAAACTTCAGGATGAGCACCCGAAGATCAAGGTTACTAGTTTTTTGTATCATCATTCAAAGTTTATACCTAAGTTTGTTTAATTTTTTAGACATAACCTCTTGCTTATTATAAAGAAAATGATTTATCTGCCTAGAAAGCAGTAAAGAATACGAGAGAAAAACAATTTTGAAGGGCATTGTATGTACCCAAACCTGAAGAATTCCAATTAATAGTGCCTTCGGGTGTTGCGTATAACACCTTTTGTGGAAGAGATATTATAATTTTGAACAAATTTATGAGCTATACATTTATTTACCAATCTAAAAGTTGAATCAGATGCAGATAAGAAGAATTAGCCTATCCAAAACTATCGAAGGCAGACATGCTAACAATAATGGTGAACATTGTAGATATCTTGAAAGAGTATGATGTAGAAAAACTTCATTTAGATTTCATGTTGAAAATACTTGACAAGAATCAACAACAAGTAGATACCATTAAAACACTACCTGGGCCACAAAGATTGACCGCAGAGCTCCAGGAGTGGCATAAACTCAGGGTTAAATATGCAGGAGCTATATCCACACAAATGAGAGGAATTGCAAAAGCAAACCTGCAAAGTATGAGCGAGAAAGTAAAGATTGCGCAAGAGGTGGTGCAACTTTACCTTGTAGGTCTTAGAAAGCACAAAATTATATTTATTGAAAGCTTTATAGATGATTTTTTGAATGCTTTGAAAAAAGACACTCATGTAAATGAGGCCTTTACAAAGATTGGATTGATGCCGTATGTTGAGGAGTTGCAAAAGGCAAACAACAAGTACAAAAAGCTCTACCACATAAGATGGGTAGAGAAGTCAGAAATACAAAAGGGCCCAGAAAACAAAGCAATAATGAAAGAAGCGCAAGCTGCACTGCGTACTCTTTTTGAACAAATAGAAGTAGGCAACAGAACGTATCCCGAATTGGATTAAGAACCTCTGATGAGACGTATTAGTACAGCTCTTGCACGATTTACAAACACGATAAAAACACGCGATACTTATAATAAAAAGAGAGCTAAGAAAGCTAAGAAGGAGAAAGAGGCTGCACTGAAAGCTTTGAGCCCTCAATTTACTGAAAACTTCCAGCTTTCAGATTCAGAAGATCAAGAAGCTGGAAGCTTCTAGTACACTACTTCGATCTCTCCTCTAATACATCCTCAATATCCCTCAGCTTCACATCTTTTGTTTTCAACAAAATAAGGAAGTGATACAACAAATCGGCCGCTTCGTTCTTAAACAGATCAAGGTTATCGTCTTTCGACTCTATTACTAACTCTACAGCTTCTTCGCCCACTTTCTGCGCCACTTTGTTTACCCCTCTATTGAAAAGCGTGCTAGTGTATGATTTACTGTTACCATCGGCAATGCGTTGCTCAATTGTATTTTCTAGTTGATAGAGAAAACCCTTTGGAGTCTCTTCTTTAAAACACGATGTGCTACCTGTGTGGCAAGTAGGTCCTTGTGGCAGTGCTTTTATCAAAAGTGTATCGTTGTCGCAATCAACAGAAATTTCTTTTAAAAAAAGATAATTCTTAGACTCTTCTCCTTTGGTCCACAGTCTGTTTTTGCTTCGGCTGAAAAAGGTTACTTTGCCTTCGGCTTCTGTTTTGTCAAGAGCTTCTTGGTTCATGTAGCCCAACATCAATACTTGGTCGGTATATACGTGTTGAATAATTGCAGGAACTAACCCGTCGTTTTTAGAGAAATCTACTTTCATACTATATTGAATGTTTTGTTTGTTGTTTTATTAAATGTTTATCGCGTTTTTGCGCAGATATTCTTTCAGGTCGCAAATGTCTATCTCTTTGTAGTGAAACACACTTGCAGCCAATCCACTCTCCGCATTAGTTTGTTGGAAAAGCTCGAGGAAATGCTCTTGCGTTCCCGCTCCTCCAGATGCAACAACGGGAATATTCACAGCATCAGCAATTGCTTTGGTGATATCGATGGCAAAACCACTCTTGGCCCCATCATTGTTCATGGATGTGAGTAGAATACTCCCGGCTCCCAACTCTTCGCCTTTCACTGCCCAATCTAATGCACGTAATTGTGTGGCTTTCTTTCCTCCTTGAGTATATACCATCCATTCGTTGTTGTCCAATTTGCAATCAACGGCCAGCACCACCTTGTCTTTGCCCAACTTGTTGGATAATTGTGTAATCAACTCGGGGTTCTTGATTGCAGCAGAGCCAATGCTCACTTTGTCTGCACCTGCATTTATCACAGCTTGTGCCCCATCCACCGAGTGAATGCCTCCGCCAACTGTGAAAGGGATGTTGATTTCTTTGGATACCTGCGCAACTAACTCCAATACAGTAGCACGGTTTTCGTTGGTTGCTGTTATGTCTAGTAGTACCAACTCGTCGGCACCTTCTTGTTCGTATCGTTTTGCAAATTCTACTGGATTGCCCACTTCGTTGATATCAACAAAGTTGATTCCTTTTACTACACAGCCATTTTGGATATCGAGACAAGCTATTATTTTCTTTTTTGTCATAGGGTAAGTGTTTAGTGATGGGTTTTAGGAATTAGTTGATTCGTGTAATGTGATAAACTTATTGATTTGCTTCATCGTAATTCTATTTTCATAAATAGCCTTACCAATGATTACACCCTCGCAACCAATCTCGGCCAGTTCATAAACATCTTTCATCTCCGACATACCACCACTAGCAATGAGCTTCACTTTATTGTTGTACAATATCTCGTTGTACAAATTGATAGATGGTCCTTCCAACATGCCGTCTTTAGAGATATCAGTGCAGATGACATACGATATACCTTTCTCTTGATATTCATTGATGAAATCAATCACATCTAGCTCCGATTGTTGCAACCATCCATGCGTAGCTATTTTGCGGCGAAGAGTATCGGCGCCCAAGATTATCTTATCAGCACCATACTTCGCTATCCACGACTGAAATAACTCGGGGTTTTGCACAGCTATACTGCCTCCTGTTATTTGTGTTGCACCATTTTCGAATGCTATGAGGGCATCTTCATCGGATTTAATGCCGCCACCAAAATCAATCTTCAAAGATGTTTGGGTAGCAATATCGTGGAGTATCTTATGATTGACAATGCTGCTCGACTTTGCACCATCTAAATCTACCAGGTGCAGGTATTTGATGCCATTGGCTTCATAGTTTTTGGCT
>CAYTJC010000020.1:2276-12401 GCA_964437875.1 uncultured Dysgonomonadaceae bacterium | reverse complement strand
AGCCGGGAGTGAAAAACGAACCATCTTTGTAGCCATTTATCTTCTCAAAAATAAGGCCCAGCACCGATGCATTAATCAGCGTTTTGTTGTCCTCCTGTATGGTTTCGGCCCCCTCGCTGGTGAAATCGTAGGCATCTAGAAACTCAAACAAGTACTCCAAAGGGTTCATCTTGCCTGTTCGTCGCTTACCACTGTCGTCTTTCAGCACCGTGGCACTATAGAGGGGAAGCTCACGGCTGTCGCCCAAATTGCTCACAAACAAGGTGGTGTGCTCTAGCTCAGTGGGCTCAAAGAGCGAGCTATTCAGATAAGGCACTCTTTGAAAAGCCTCTTTGGTGGTCACTCCCCTATCTGACAGTTTGCGGGCCAATACTTTAAAGAAAAGACTATTGAGGTCGTCGTAGCTTTGTATCTTCTCTATGTTGAGAAACTCATACTGTGTGTTGCCCTTGTGGTATTTAATCAATTGCGCTTCTAACAATTTCATAAACAGAATGCGGTTCATCCAGGTAATGGTTAGCTCAAGACCCACATTAAACAAGCGTTCGTGCAATGTATTGCCATACTGACTGGGTTTGTCCAATCGGCTCATTTTGTCTAGGCTATCCAGCTCGTTTATGGCATTCTCTATGAGCGAACCCGCATGTCTATAGCTCTCTGTGGCCCTTCCAATCACTTTTTTGCCACCCTCTTTGCTTTCGCTTAGTCCCATTATGTGCAGGAGTTCGCCATAGAAACCCTTGTCGAGGGTGTTGCTATCATTGGCAAAGGGCAGTTTCAGCAGGTGCTCTGCCGATAGTAGTTTGTAGAGGGCAATGAGTTTGTTGTCATCATCGCGATTATCGTTGCGCAAGGGCTTTTCGTAGTCACGTATATCGAAATAGGCATACTCTATTTCGTGCTTTAGGCTGTCGATAAAAGGGTGCGCAATATCGGAGTAGAACACCTCTGTGCGTTGTTTGCTTCTCTCAAACTCTTGAAACTGGCGCACCAACTCTTTGTTTTGTGCAAAAATGCGTTCAAACACAGCACTATCAAACAAAAACCACTCGTGTATATTGGTCACAATGAGGTTGCGAATCTCTAGGTTGTTGTTGGTTATGCGTTCGCGCAAGTAATAGAGCACCAGTTCTTGAAACGCCTTGGCGTTTATCTGCTCTGGGGTTATCATCTCCCACTTGTTGGTGGGTCGTTTTGTCTCTATAATTACCCCCACGGCACTGGCCCTGTTGGCACCATTGTGAATCACCAAATCTGCACGGTCTTTGGTATTGATGTAGTGATTGGGGTCGTAGTAGGTGCGTTTCAGAAAAGTGATTATCAGGTTTTTGTGATACTCTTCAGATTCTGTATCGTCTATGCGGTCTAGCAACTGAATAAGATGGACCTT
Organism: uncultured Dysgonomonadaceae bacterium; assembly: GCA_964437875.1. GTDB lineage: Bacteria > Bacteroidota > Bacteroidia > Bacteroidales > Dysgonomonadaceae > UBA2632. The sequence goes on along the minus strand of CAYTJC010000020.1, from coordinate 11,011 downwards.
AAAACTATCTATCTTCGCCCTATCTGGCTTTAGCTTTAGGTAGGCTTTGTTGAGTGCTTTTCGGGGTTTTAGTTGCTTTAGTATCATAGTGTATAGCGTGTTTTATTTTGCAATTCCAAATGTAAACAATATTTTTGATACGTTAAACTTTTGCGAGACGAATTGTGGCATAATAAGTGGATGGCACACAAACAAGACTGAGTTTACTGCAAAAGATAAAACAAACTGTGTGAAAATTAACAAGGTCTTCACAAATACGAATGAATGTTATATATTTGTAGAGGGGGAGGAAGAGTATTCTATCATCGCCAAATATTGCTAAGCTTAAACTAATGGGAAAATGGAAAAGATTCACAAATTCAAAAAAGAGGTTCTCACTCTTAATATATGTGCCAAGGTAAATAATTATCCTGGAAACCCTTTTTATATTGGAAAACTTGAAGATGAAAGAATAAAAAAAAGTCTAGAGAAGAGTGATTATAAAGAGTTTATAAGTGACAAAAACCACGACTTATATAAAGAGTTAACATCAACTGAGCCTGTTAGTCAATATTATGTGGAGCTTGTAGATGATGCTCTATTATTTGATATATTCGAAGAGGCTCTGTTTTCAACAGGCCATCATTCACTCGAAGACTTAAAGGTTGTACTCGATCTATTGGAGTCATATAAATACGATGATTTTTTTGAAGAGTTGGATTTGTTGGACCATAAGTTTTTAAACACCGAAACAACCAAAGAAGACGAACATCGTTTCAAAGCTGTATTAAGAAAACAATTTGGATATTCTATGCCTCAATCTGGTAAAATAACAACGGTGTTTTTAAGTAGTCTGAGGCGAGAAATGAAAAACCGAGTTGACTACTTAAACGGCTTCAAAGAGATGATTGAAAAAGTGATTGCTATTAAAGATACGAATGAAGCAATTGCTTTTACCAAAACTATTGGTTTAGAATTTTTTCCAAATAATGACCCTGCAATTCAATCGCTCATTGATTCCAATATTGAACGAAGGCAAGTAAGACCACTATTTGAATTTATAGATTTTCTTTATTTAAACAGGACCGTATTTATAGAATATAACAGTTTTGTGGGTGAATATGAGCGGCTGAAGAAAGAAAGAGAAAGTATGTCGCTATCAAAAAATTATAAAGGTCTGCTGGCACTAAAAGAAATTGATCATAAGATAGAGGCCAAAAAAGTATTGATACATACCAACATAACTGAGCCTATAATAAAGAAGATGGAGTATTTGGATGTTTACGATGTATTCGAATATGACATTGATAGCGATAGCCACACACGTATGATGTCTGGAACAGATAATCAGAAAAAATACTGCTCAGCAAATGCTTTTGAATTAATTAAGCTTTATGAAAAAAGGTATGTTGAATTTAGAGAAGAAACGAACTATAATGATTACGATTGCTGTGACCTTTTTGAGGTGGTGGACAATATGTTAGAAGATTTATTCTCTTTCGTTCATAAAGATGATGTGTCTAAACTAAAAGTAAGTAAAGAGAAACACCTTGAGAGCATTGGAGCATTGTCTATCAAATCTGCTACTGACAATAATTTGCAAACTTTTCTGAGCAACACTAATTCAAAAAAAGGAGGTAGCACAGAAACTCTCAGAGAAAATGAAACAAGTATAACACATCAAACAAAGTCATTATTCAATTTTATTGATTTTCTGCATTCTAATATAGATAATTTTAATCAGTATCTCGATGATGTTTTTGACATGAACAGTGCAAAATTGATGATAGATTATTTGGGAACGCACATTACAGAAGTAAAAGAAAAGAAAGATCATCAAAAAGAGGTTGATGAGAAGTGGGATGTGATATTTAGAAATATTAAAAACCCAATTAAAGAGAAAGTAGCAGAGCTTGATGTTTTTAATTGGTATAAACCCGAAACATTACTAAACAAACACATGCCTCTTGTATCAAGTTTAAGCAAGAATTGTAATGAGCAAGATTTGGATTTAGTGTATAAGGCAAAAAAACAATACATTCAATTTACAAATGAAGCAAACCTTTATGTTATAAAACAAAACGAGTTGATATTCAGATATCTGAACAAAGTGATGTTAGTTGTTGCAGAGGATTTTAAGGAGGATGGTGATTTATCAATCCACACTGAATTGTTGAGAGAGTACAATACATGGCAAGAGGAAAGGGAGGACGATGAGTTGCATGGCATACGTTTATTACTTCCAATATCAAATGATTATATCCGGGTTGAAAAAGAAGAGGGAGCGGGTCTTGAAAAAAATAATATAGATGGTAGAAGCAAAAACTTGGATGAGCATGAGATATTTGAACTAATAAAAGAGCTAACAAAAAAGAACTACATAGAAAAGAGTTATCGATTTATGATTAGTGATTTTACTCCAAGATGGATGGAGTATTTTATAATAATTCATCTGTTTAAAGAGATATATGGCAAGTTAGATGAAGAATTCAAGTTTCTCTTTTTTAATGGAAAAGTTGAATTGTTGCAAAGGATAAAAATATTGTTACAAAATGGATTTCAAAACTTGGAAACATATTATGATGATGAAGGACATTTTCTTGAAATTGCTCACGAAGATGGCGATAAAGAATCTATTAAAAGCATAAAAACAAAACAACACCTTTTCAAAACTAAAAAATATTTTACAAAGAAATTGTTATATGTACTAATACCATATACTGACAAAATAACACATAAAGACAGCTTTGTTGAAACTTCCAATATTCTTGATTATGCATTTGATGAATTTAATGAATTAGAAAAGAAACCTGTGAAAACAAAAAATATAGAAGTAACTAAATCATTGGAGCAAATAACAAGTAGTGAAAATAAACCACTTTTTTATCACCCTTCCCCTACTAAGTACACTGCAAAACATTATGTTTTAGCATTTCTGTTTGATTGTTTAGCAACAGGTATAAAATATATGGAGTACTGCGGAAAAAAAAAGGAACTAGAGACTATTGGAAATTCAAGAGTAAATAATGAAATAAGCGGCAATAGATTCTATAAAGTCTTTAATGAAATAACAAATATAGGAAAGGACTTAGAAAATAAAGAAAACTTGATTTATCTTGCTGGAGATAATTGGCGTGAAATAATAATTAACCTTTCAAATGAGCCTGATAAAGTGTCTGAATATTTAAAAGAAAAGGGCTTATAATGAAAAGGGCGGAAATAGGGCGGAAATAGGGCGTCCGCCCCTTAACGCCCCCTTGCGCCCCTAAAACGCCCTGTTTAGGTTTGTGTCATTATTAACTAAAAACAATAATGTCATGAACAATGAAAAACATTCTTCAAACAAAAACGACAACAATCAAATTGTTGCTCAAACAGAGTACAAAGTATCTGCAGTTACTTACAGTGTAGCAACAGAAGATTTAAACTACTCAGAGCCAAATATCACATGGCTGCCCAATGCTTATGAAGCAAACAAAAGAGTGAGCATAAGTATAGAGAATCTTGAGCCACGCATAAACTCATACAAGAAGCCTGGAGATAAAAAAGACAGTAGTGGAATTTTGAAAGGGCTTTTTGAAGGCGGATTTAGTGGAGTGCATTGTGTTTTGCCAGCACCTTATCTATTTTACGACATAGATGTAGAGAATTCTGAAATACCTGCAAAGAACAAACATCTATTAACTCCTACAAACAACATGAAGGTGTTTGAAGAGCTGGAGAAACTTTCGGTTCTCTCTTGGAGATCAAACTCAGGCTATGGAATAGCTGGAATATTATATGTTCCACAAATAGCACAATACACATCAAACACAACAGATAGGCACTTGATAGTGGGTCAAACTATAACCTACTTCTTGACGGACTATTTACACAAAACAACAGGTGTGAGAGTGGTCTTTGATCAGCAACAAAGCAAATTTAGACAAATAAGGTATGTGGCAGACCAACGTGGCAGGGTGAGAAAGTTAAACCCAAGACCATTTGTGTTTAGTTACACATCAGAAGAGGTAGTAAAGAAAACACAAGCTGGTGTGATTAATTACCGATATAGTGACTACAGACCATCTGGCAACTCCGTCTATTCGCAATTCAATAGCAACACAGATATATGGGATGTGTTGCAGAAAAACGGATTCAATGTTGTTGCTGATAGTGGAAATAAGATACGTGTGAAACACCACTCGTCTGATAGTAGTTCTTCGGGTTTTATCAATAAAGATAAAAACACTTACGTCAACTTTTCTAGCACATTCGACTCATCGGGAAAAACAACTTTCAGACCATCAGATATTGTGTGCAAGTTTGAATTTGACTATAATTGGAAAAAATTCAGATTGCATTTGCACGCTATGGGATATAAAGACAAGCCAGTAACTGAGACTCAGGCGGTGGCTACTTCTAAATCATTGAAAGAAAAACTGAAGGGTGTCTTGGACGAGGACCAAGCGAGTAAGATAATATTTAGCCACTGTTTAGATTTAAAGTATGCTAGCAGTGAGATGAAAAGACAATTTATAGCAGATAACTGTACGCTCCCTGAGTTTAAAAAACATTTTGAAGCTCATCTCAACTTTGTTGATTATAAAATTGAGTATGACAAGCAGCTAACCATTAGCATGTATGTAGCTGAAGTATTGCCCAATATATTAGATTATGCAGACAAGCACAACAAAGTGATACTAAGAGCTGATACTGGGAAGGGCAAAACAACTGCCTTTATACGCGATTTTCATACTCATAGACCCAACGGGCGAATCATGATAATGGCATCGCTGACAATAATAGTTCACCAAAATCAAAGAGATTATAATAAGAAAGCTGTTTTTTTGACAGGAAATAGCGATGGATTCGACCACCAAGAAGCCAGGGATGCAAAAATTGTATTTGCAACCTATGAGCAAGGCACAAAACACCTAGAGCATCACACTTTTGATTATATTATTATAGACGAGGTGCATCAACTCCTGACTGCCAATTCTTTTAAATCTAACGCTATTGCAGAAATGACTGCTTTATTTAAAGACTCAAAAATAATTGGACTCACAGGCACACCTTCCAACATATTCTCACTGTTGGGTTTCAAACTATTAGATGTGGATGTAGAGCAACCAAGTTTGATGTCTGGAGCAGTTAGGTATTCAAACAGGAGTGTTTCTAATATTGTTATGACTCACTTGATGTATCAGCCAAAAGGTAAGGTGCTTATTCGGGTGAATGCAATTGAGACATGCAAAGCAATAATTAAAGAATTAATTAACAAGAAGATTTACAAGAAAAGTGAAGTTCTTCTGCTGTATTCTTCTTTAGAAATAAAAAAATCTGACGATTACGAGGGCTTGGCATACAAGCGTAAATTTTCAGATAAAATTAGAATTGTCTTTACAACGGCTATGATAGATGAGGGGCTTAGTATTGATCAGTTTGGATTTACTGATGTACTGTTTATTGAAACTAGCTACGAACATCGCCCCGAACCCATAAAGCAATTTTTTGCAAGGTTTAGAAATGAAGACCCAAACAGGAAAAACTATTTATATCTGCGACAAAAAAAGTTGCAGATACAAACACAGTTTAGACCTGAAACAATGTTTGAAGAGGATTTGAACTCTCTGATTACTAAAAGTGATGACAAAGAAGCACTTGACGTGCTCACTACCTACAACAATTTGTTTAGTAACAATAATTACTATTACAATGACGCACAGGTGAACCTGTTCTATTTGGCTTTTGCAGCTACACAGGTGCTGTTTCAGCACTTTAATTCTGAACAGTTTTTAGATTATTTAAAAAGCAACTTCAATTTATCATTTCAAGTGGATGAAAAATACGAAGTGCAGAAATTGGAGACAGGTACAAAGGAACAAATCAAGCAAGTAAAACAAAAGGTTGCTAAGTATTGGTGTAATGCAAACTCACAAATTCTTCAAGTGCTTTTATATCAGTCGCAGAATCCATATATCACGAAAAACATTCACAAACAACAAATTCAAGTAGAGAGAAAATGCGAAGAGTTTATAAAAGACAATATCAAGTATTTTGAAACTTTGTATTTAAGGGACAAAGAGTTGCGTAGTTTAGGAATAACCAAACCTTTAGAAGTACTAATAAAGAATGAGGGAGATGAAGTAACGCTTCAGAGTTGCGATAAATATAATAAGCGTGTAACTGTATTGAAAGTGAATAAAGCAATACACCACCCAATTACTAAAGCAGACAGAAAGACAGCCGAGCAGTTTATTGAATTTGCTCAAAGATGTTTGAAGCTAGGGCGTTTCACAAACATGCAAATGAATGATGAACTCAAAAAATGTGGGGTGATAAACTACAAGGCTTTTAAGAATGAAGAGATGTTATTTGAAATATTAAGAGACTTTGATCTGAAAGTGAAACGCGATAAGAGAAAAAACATAATTATATGCACGGGCTAAAGTGTAGTACAAAAACCTCTTGTTCTATAAGGCATATAACACATTTTCGTACTGCACTACAGGTCTCATATTCAGCTATATAGTAAGGCGTTAGAAATGTATTGAAAAATCACTTTACAGTAAAATTACAAATGGTGATAATGAGAGATATAAAAAGATCATAAAAGTATCCACAATGGCTTTTCAATGCTCTTTATACAAGCCCATACTATCTGTTAATTTCCATCTGTAATGTGTTGCTAATCACCGTAATTATATGAATAAAAGAGTACCTAATCTTTGCACATCTCAGATATATTTCGTATCTTTACTCGTGTTATAGAAAGGGTTTCAGCCCCTTCTGATGGTAACAAAACAGACCATGTGAAACACGTTCTTTGAAATTGTATCTTTTTGTTAACCCACCGCTAGCTGGGTAGCGCTGTTTTCAGTCGTTACCCAGCTAGTAATTTTTTAGCTATTGCTATTCTGTAATAATGAGGGCTAAAAAGTGAGTTGCTTTTTAGATTCCAATAGGTTCTCGGAGTCAAAATTCCACTTGCTTTTTAAATTCCAAGAGTAGTTCGGAATCTAATTTCCACTTGCTTTTTAGATTCCATGAGTGGTTCGGAATCTAAAAGGCAAATGATTTAATGTTGCCGTGAGAGTCACGAATTTTCAAAGTGAACTGCTTTTTAGTTGCCTTAGCTCCCAATGTTACATAAAAACAGAAAACTGCACCTTTGGGTGGGTTTTGCAGCATTGTGCCACTTCATTAGTAGTCTGAGAGACACCACCCAAAGGCAAAAGTGATGGAGTTGGTAACTAAAACAGCTCATTTGTACATTCAGTGAGTTGCTTTTTGGCTAAAACTGGCACAACCATCAAAAAAGCAGTTAGAAATGAGGCAAAGTGAAAGTGTCGGAATCTAAATTCCACATAGAATTGAAAATCCGTGAGTAGTTCGGAATCTAAAAGGCACGTCACTTATAAAAAACGAGAACACCAATACATTGATTGTCAACAAACTGCTATATATGGGCATGTTTCATCTGAGCATCAATGCATAGTATCACAAAAACTGAAATCGTGAAAAACACAACGATTTGCAGGTTTTTCCCCAATAATCAAAAAAGAGTGTGTGCAACTCTTCAAAAAACAATAGCACAAAAAAACGAGCAGTAGAAAAAATCTACTCCTCACAATTGTTAACAGGCCATCTCTCCACCCACTGCCCCCACCACACCTTGCAGTGAAAGGGGGGCGAAAAAGTGGAGAGCGGCCAATATATTTATATCTTAATTATTTTATATCATGAGTTATTTTAGAAAATCTCACCTGATGAAATTGAAAAATCAGGAATTTGCAGTTGCGTACAACGAAGTTATCGACCTGCTAGACAGCGAAGATATTACCGTGGAGTATGTAACCAAAGCACTTGCGGGTGCAAAAGCAGAGAGTGCCAAGTTGGTCTTTCTGAGAAACATGAGGCGAAAGCATCACCTCACCCACCCCATCAACCAATTGATGGTGGATAGGAACGATTATTTTACGGCCTTGACCATGAGTGTGAAAACGGGGCTGAAATTGCCCTCGCCTGCCAGCAGAGAGGCGGCAGCAGTATTGACGCAGTGGTTGGAGGCATACAAAGAGCCGCTCTCTAAGGTTCGCTTGGTGCAACAAACATCGCTGGCTACGCAATTGCTTGAAGAGCTCTCAAGAGAGCCTCGCATTATGAGTGCAGTAGAAGAGTTGGCATTGGAGGGCGTGTTGGAAAGCATTGCAAATGCCAACTCTGATGTGAAAGTTCAAATACAGAAGCGTGCCAAGGATTTGGTGGCAAGCCGAAGAAAGGCCCAAGAGCTGAAGCGCAATGCCTATGAGAAACTCATGGTGCTGCTTGATGCTCTCAAAATGGCTATCAAACTGGGCGATGGCGAGCGGGCTGTTTATGTGCGTTATGTGAACGAGATAAACCAAGTATTGGATTTCTACAGGGCTACTGTTACGAGCCGCAACACGCGCAACAAAAACGCTGCTGAGCAGGAAAAAGCCGAGCAGGAGGGCGAATTGGAGGGCAAACCAGAAGACGGATTGGACGACGGTGACCAAGGCGATGGTGTGTCCACTGACACAAAGTCAAAATCTTCTTCTTCTTCTTCTTCTACTAAGGATAACAATACATTAGGTGTGTTGGTGCTTGATGCAGATGATTCGCAAACCAAAGAGGGCTCTTCTGCCACTGCTATTGATGTGCCCCAGCACACTGACCACAATATGGCAGAGGTGGCTGTGGAGGCTCCATTAGCTGATGGGGATGCAACTGTTGATGCATCGGCTTCCCAA
>CAYTJC010000020.1:0-2266 GCA_964437875.1 uncultured Dysgonomonadaceae bacterium | reverse complement strand
TTGAACCCTTGCCCGATGTAACCACTAATCTGAAAAAAGAAACCCTATCCCCCTGTTGTGCTTTGTTTTATATGAATCATAACGTTTGCAAGGAGGGGAAAAGAGGGTGTTTGTGGTAGATAGATAGTAGAGACTGGGCATGCCCAGTCTCTACTATTTGCCTGCAACACACACACGACGGTCATCAACCCCACACGATGGGAATCGTGCGGTAGCGGGGGTAGTTGGTTTTAGATAAACGAATATTCATTTTTTATTCCGATAGAAAGAGGTGTCACCCCCCCCTCTGGGGTTTGCTACCTGTAATTGACTGATTACTATAATAATAACACCCCTTACGGGTTTTTTTTATATAATTATATGAGACTTGTACATCTAGCAGTGGAGTATGAACTAGGGCTGTAAGCCCAACATAATTCAGCCCTTCGGGCTTAAAAAGAACAAGTCACAACCTTCACCAACATAAGCCTTGCAAAAGGATTATCCAACCAGTGAAGTTCGTATTTCGTAATTGGCAATTCGTAATACTTCACACACCACAGCTCACAAACCTCCTTTGCAGTCTGCAAATCAAAAAAGTTAACTCATAATTCTTAATTCTTAATTCATTCCTGTTTTGCCAACAGAATCCGCACCATAGTTACTCCATCTATTGCATTGAGCTTTTGCACAATAGATTCGTCCACCGTTTTTTGGGTGATATCAATAATATTGTAGGCATTGCCATTGTATTTGCGGTTCAACATGCTGTCGATATTGATATGTTCGGAAGCCAGAATGCTCGAAATTTGGCTCACCATGTTGGGGATGTTCTTATTTGCTATCAATATGCGACACCCCTCGTGGCGCTCCATGATGGCTGTAGGAAAATTGACGGAGTTGGTGATGTTTCCGTTTTCCAAGAAATCTTTGACCTGCGATACGGCCATTACTGCACAATTGGTTTCGCTCTCTTTGGTGGAAGCAGCAAGGTGTGGAATAGCAATGACGCGATCAGTTTTCAATAACTCTTGGTCTGGAAAGTCTGTTATGTATTTTGCCACTTTGCCCGATGCTATGGCATCTTTGAGAGCATTTGTATCTACCAGCCCTCCGCGTGCAAAATTCAATATTCGCACGTTGTTTTTCATCATCTTGAGCTTGTCTTTGTTGATATAGCCTGTGGTTTCGGGAGTGAGCGGAATGTTGATTGTAACATAATCAGCCTGAGCCAAGAGTACTTCTATGCCTTTTACCCAATTTACCCTGGTGCTCAGCTTCAAGGCCTGCTCTACAGAGATATAAGGGTCGTATCCAATTACGTTCATGCCCAAAGATTTGGCGGAGTTTGCCACTAACACACCTATTGCGCCCAATCCAATTACGGCAAGTGTTTTACCTTTAATCTCTTGTCCGCCAAAGTTCTTTTTGCCCTGCTCTATGAGGGTTGGTATTTCGTCGCCTTTGTCAACCAATGATCTTACCCAAATGGCACCGTCAATAATATCGCGCGATGCCAATATCAAGCCTGCTATTACCAGTTCTTTCACTCCGTTTGCATTTGCTCCGGGTGTGTTGAAAACCACAATGCCCTTGTCTGTGCATTGGTCTATTGGGATATTGTTGACACCTGCTCCGGCTCTTGCCACAGCTTTTAGTGAGGATGGTAGTGTCATGCCATTCATTTTATAGCTGCGCAACACAATGGCATCTGGATTGGTAAATTCGCTGGCTATCTCGTAAGCATCTAAAGGTAAGAGAGAGAGTCCTTTGGGGTCTATTGTATTTAGAGTTTGTATTTTAAACATGAGGTTTGTTATTTTTATATTATTTCGAATTGCGTATTGATGTGAAAAACAAATATCAGCATTTTATTAGTAAATAGGGCATAAAACTGAGAATATGATGCAAAAAGGGTGCAAATGGTTGCAATTTTTATCTTTGAGGGGGAATAAAGGCACTGGTCAGAGACCAGCGCCAGCAGGGAAAGGTCACATTGTCAACTGTCAATTGTCAATTATTAAAAGCATTTGCATTTATCAGTGTTCATCAGCCCAATCAGCATCATCTGTGTGCCAATACCACTGGCCGTAGGCCATCAACGCATTTCCCTTGGCGTCTTAGCGTCTTTGCGAGAAACATTTTGGGTGGAATCAACCCCACACGATGGGAATCGTGCGGTAGCGTACCACACCGATTGCAATCGGCGCGAGCGGAGAATCAACAGCATAAACAATTTCGCTATCGCGACACACGGGTTACAAACCCGCGCGAGCGGAGTACACAA
>CAYTJC010000019.1:0-12687 GCA_964437875.1 uncultured Dysgonomonadaceae bacterium | reverse complement strand
TCAAATTTTTGTTTTTATGGTTGTAAAGCAATCTATTTCCATTTAAATTACAAATAAAACGAATAATTATTCTTTATATTAAAAAAATATATTATATTTGAAGTTCAAAGTTTTTAATAATACAGATATTGAAAACACAATCTTATAAGTTAAATACTAATTCTGTCTAATTTAACACAGTTTCTATTATGAAAAAGATTATATTTTTGATTTATACAGTGTTTATTATTACATTTTTTTCATCTTGTATGAAAGAGTATCCCAATGATTCGGATGTAAGGAGAGAGGTTAAATTAAAAGCATCTATTAAGTATTTATCTAATGTCTCTTCATTGCCTACAAGAGTTGTTAATGATGTTTGGGAGGATGGTGATAGTATTGGTGTTTTTATGAAGAAAACAGGAGGTGTTTTGAAGTATCCTGCATTAGCAGAAAATATAAAATTTACAACAAATGGTTTAGGAGTTTTTTCCTGTAATACGCTAAGTAATAAAATATATTTTCCTTCTAACGAAGAGGATGTAGATTTTATTTCATATTATCCTTATGAAAATAATCTTAATGGCCTGAATTACCATCTAGATCTTACCGACCAATCTGATTTGTCTAATATTGATTTGTTATATTCCAATAACGTAACAGCTGTAAACTCATCAACTGAAAGTGTTACTCTTAATTTTAACCATCAGTTATCAAAAGTTATTCTTAAAATTTCTCACGAGAATTCTGATATTGTCTTTACTAATCTTGTTGCAAAAATTACCAATGTAAACACAAAAGGCGTTTTTTCACTTGTCGATGGATTATTAGTTGAAACAAGTGATGCCAATGATGTTTTTTTTAATGTAAATGTAAATAAAGAAGTTGCTGAGGTAATATTATTTCCTGATGATGATCTAACGAATAAATCTTTGATTATTACTATTGATGAATCTACATATACTTATCCTCTTATAAAATCTACTGTAATTACATCTTTTGAAAAATCTAAAATAAGTCAGTTTACAATTACAATTATGGATGATGAAGTTTCTATTATTCAGGATGTTTCTGCCACTATAAAAGATTGGGAGACTGAAAATGATAGTTTTGAAATTTCTAAAGATCCACCTCCAGGTTCATCTGATGGAGTTTTTCCTACTGACACTGTAGCTGTTGACAATCCAGTTGATTCTCTACCAGGTGATGGAACAAAAGATAATCCATATAATATAAAAGAGGCGTTAAGACTAGAAAGAGGTTTAAATGATATATGGGTGAAAGGATATATTGTCGGAGGTTATGAGAGTTCCTTTAATCCAGATAAGTTTACATTCATTTCTTCTGGTTCAAGTTCTTCAACATTAGCTCTCGCATTTTCAAAGACTGATATTTTACCCGATATTTTTTTACCTGTTAATCTGTCTGGTAGTGTAACTGTTAGAGAGAATTTAAATTTTAAAAATAATTCAACTCACTTAGGAAAAGAGGTTTTGATAAAAGGCCAAATTTCTTGGTATTTTATGGAAAATGGTCCATTAGGTTTAGTTGCAATTAAAGAGGCCTTCTTGGATGGTTTCCACTACAAATAAACCCTCTTTCATATTTTGATATTATCTTTTTTTAATAAAGTATTTGATTAAATTCTATGTGCTGATTTTAGAGCAGATTATGTTTTTTCTGCATTCTGTTATTTTATTTCTTGTTTTTTATAACTCTTATTTTGAAATAAAAATCGCTTTAATAGTTTTTTTATTAATTGTGAATAATTCTTACTGTACATAGTAAAAATAATTAATAATAAATTTACATCTTATGAAAATCAATTTTTTTTTATTTTTCTCAGTAGTTGGGCTACTGAGTTTTTCATCTTGCGTTCATGACCATTTAGTTGAGTCTGAAGTTAAAAAAGAAGTGAAAATAAGTGCATCTATCATGGGTTCCTCTGGATCCTCTCAAGTAACTACTAGAGTGGTCGGTCAGGACTGGGATGATGGTGATGCCATTGGACTTTTCATGAAAACAGCAACCTCTACTTTAACACAACCTTCTCTTGCTGAAAATGTTAAGTTTGTAAATACAGGAACTTCAAAGTTCAGTTGCAACTTAAATGATAAAATTTACTATCCATTTAATGAAGCTATGGTTGATTTTATTTCTTATTATCCATATAATGAAAATCTCAATAACTTGATTTATGAAGTTGACGTTTCTAATCAAGAGAATTTAGAATCCATAGATTTATTGTATTCTGATAATGTTAAAGATGCGAAGTCTACAAATGACAGTATTGGTTTAAGTTTTGAGTATCAGTTACCTAAGTTGTCCTTTAAAATAGTTTCGAACAATAGCGGGAAAGTTTTAGAAAATCTTACAGCAAAAATTACGAATTTGAATACTAAAGCTTCTTTTTCGTTAGCTGATGGAATAATGAGTGAAAGTATTGATCCAAAAGAAGTTTCTCTAAATGTTAGTGAAAGTGGATTTTTAGCTGAAGCTGTTGTATTGCCACAAGATAATTTGACTGAAACAGAATTGATTCTTACTATAGACACAACAACTTACACTTACCCAATCAAAAACTCTCTTAATACTACTTCATTTGATAAAGCTACTTCTTATGATTTTTCAATAACGCTAAATGCAGGTCAAGGACCTATGATAACAGGAGTTACCGCAACGATTAAAAAAAGAATATCTAAAAAGGAAGATATTATAATCACAGAAGATTCCGCTAATCCTTCTGGATCTGATGGTTCTGTAGAAGATGATGTTACTGAGGACCCTTTGAAAGGAGATGGGTCTAAGGACAACCCTTACAGTATCGCAGAGATAAAGGAGTTGGAAGTTGGAGCAAAAAAGATATGGGTGAAAGGGTATATTGTGGGTAGTTATTCTCCGAGTTTGAAATTAGAAAATTTCATTAGAGGTACAACAAAGGCTCATACAAATTACTTTGCCATTGCAGATGAGCAGAATGAAGATTCTGGTGAGATGACATTTCCGATTTATCCAGACAGTAACACTATATTTCAAAAAAACTTCAATCTCAAGCAAAATCCTGGAAACTTAAATAAATTGGTAACTATTGAAGGGGATATTGCATGGGTTGATCTTTCTCATAATTATTTAGGTTTTAGGAAAATTTGTCAAGGTTCTATAGAAGGTGAATTTTACATCAATAAATAGTTCTGTTTGTTAGAATAACTTTGTGAAGTTTTGATCCTTCACCTAAAATTAAAATATTGGGAGATAGAGTTTTAACTCTGTCTCCCAAATATACATGAACTAACTTGAGTTTTATAAATATATTTACAATTTTATTTCTCTATTATTAATTTCATAGCTTCATCTGCATCAACAGTCCACTGCTCTCCACTTTGCATGTTTTTAAGTGTAATTTTATTGTCGGTTATTTCATTATCACCAATCATTGCTACAAAATTAGCATTTGTATTATTAGCATAAGTCATTTGCTTTTTCATTTTAGCATTATCTGGATATATTTCTGCTGAAATACCTTTGCTACGCAATTGAGAAAGTAGGGGTAATATGTATGTCTCTTCCTTTTCTCCAAAGTTTACAAACATCACATCTACTCCCTTGGTTAGATTCTGAGGGAAAAGATTGAGTTGATTCAATACATCATAAATTCTTTCTGCACCAAAGGAAATGCCCACACCCGATACCTCAGGAAGTCCGAAGATACCAGTCAGGTTGTCATATCTACCACCGCCAGTAATACTTCCTATTTCTACATCAAGCGATTCAACTTCAATTATTGCGCCCGTATAATAACTTAGTCCGCGTGCTAGTGTAAGATCTAACTCAACATCATTTTTAAGATTTAGCAAAGACACCTTGCTAAGAATATACTTTAGCTCTTCCACCCCTTTAAGTCCAATATCAGAATCAGCTAAAACTGTTTTTAACACATCTAGTTTGTAACTCTCTTCTCCTTCTAAGAGTATAATAGGCTGTAGCTTTTCAATTGCACTTTTTGGTATGTTTTTTGAAGCTAATTCGTCATTAACTTTTTCTAGACCAATTTTGTCTAGTTTGTCAATAGCTACAGTTATATCCGTTATTTTCTCAGCTTCGCCAATTACTTCAGCAATACCCGCTAGTATTTTCCTATTATTTAATTTAATAGCAATTCGTATTCCTAATTTAGAGAAAACCTTGTCAATTATTTGAATTAACTCAATTTCGTTCAGAAGCGAATCAGATCCTACTATATCTGCATCACACTGAAAAAATTCTCTATATCTACCTTTTTGTGGCCTATCGGCACGCCATACAGGTTGTATTTGGTATCGTTTGAAAGGAAAAGATATTTCGTTGCGATGCATCACAACATAACGTGCAAATGGAACAGTAAGGTCGTATCGAAGACCTTTGTCCGAAATTTTATTTGCAGTGGCAACAGAGTTATTCTCTTTGATATCCTGTTCGCCCATGCTTTTCAGAAAATCCCCGGAGTTTAGTATTTTAAAAAGCAATTTGTCGCCTTCTTCTCCATATTTTCCCATAAGGGTAGAGAGATTTTCCATTGCTGGAGTTTCTATCTGTTTAAAGCCATAAAGCTTATATACATCTTTGATAATATCAAATATATAGTTTCGTTTCGCCATTTCTTCGGGCGAAAAATCACGTGTTCCTTTAGGAAGTGAGGGTTTTTGCATTGTTATAGTGAATCTGTATGTTAATTTCAGAGTGCAAATATAATGAATTTATGTAGAATTTAGAACAAGACTTTGATCATAAAGTCAATTTGTTGTTTTGATGAGTATGCACCACAAACAAAAAGACTACTTCTGTAATATGAGGTAGTCTTTTTATTCAAAACTTTAAGTCTTATTTTTACATAGCGTATAAAATTGTATTTGTTAGTCTTTTTCTACATCAAATCGCTAGCAATTTCAGAGAGTTCACTTCTCTCTCCTTTCACAAGATTTACATGTCCAAATATATTTTGTCCTTTCATTTTGTCAATCATGTATGCCAATCCATTTGACTGAGAATCTAAATATGGAGAGTCTATCTGTTGTATGTCACCTGTAAATATCATCTTTGTTCCTTCACCCGCACGTGTAATAATAGTTTTCACTTCGTGTGGAGTCAGGTTTTGGGCCTCGTCAATAATGCAGTATGTGTCGTTCAAACTTCGTCCGCGAATATAAGCCAAGGCTTCTATTTCTAGCTTTCCCGACTTTTGCATATCCTCTAGTGCTTTCGAGTCAGGATTGCCATCAGGAAGTTGTGCTTTAATTACATTTAGGTTGTCGAACAAGGGCTGCATATATGGACCAATTTTTTGTTTTTCATCACCTGGCAAATATCCTAAATCTTTGTTCGATAAAGATACTATTGGACGAGCTAGCAAGATCTGTCTGTATTCGTTGTGTTGGCTCAAGGCCGATGCAAGTGCTAACAATGTTTTTCCTGTACCAGCTTTTCCTGTTATTCCCACTAGTTTAATTTGTGGATCACTTAATAATTCAAAAGCAAATGCTTGTTCTGAATTACGGGCCTGAATACCAAAGTTTGTCTTTTTATCCACTTTCACAATCTGCAGATTAAAAGGATTGTTGCGCACCATGATACTGTTGCGTTCACTTTTTAGAATAAAGCACTGATTTGGATCTAGGTGTTCGTCAAAACTAAACTCATCCCTGTCGATACCGTGGGGATTGCTATATAGTTTATCTATCAAATCACCATCTACACCTTCAATTACTAGCTCATCTTCAGAAAAAGCGTCGATGTTGATAACTTTGTCAGTAATATAATCCTCTACAAGCAAACCTAGAGATCGCGCTTTCATGCGCAAATTGATGTCTTTTGTAACTAGAATGGTTTTAGTGTCAGCATCTTTTTTACTCACACCTAGCACAACAGCTAAGATTCTATTATCGGGTTTAGGCTCAGGAAAAGATTTTTCAATTTCTTTGTTTTGTTCTGCCATATTCACAATGTAGAGTCTTCCTCTACCAATTCCTAGCTCCGCTCCATCTTCAAATAAACCGTTTTCAGTAAGTTCATCTAGCTCTCGTACAAATGCACGTGCATTAAAATTGATTTGTTCATTCCCTTTTTTAAAATTATCTAGTTCTTCTAGTACAACAAAAGGAATATAAATGTCATTCTCTTCAAAATTTTTTAAACATTTATAATCGTGCAGAATCACATTAGTGTCTAGGATGAAGTTTTTTTTATTTCCCATATTTATTAAATTTATTAGTGTATTAGAATTAGTGATGATTTTATTTAATTGGCGATGAAGTAACAATAAAGATTCAAAGTATCTAAACACTCACAGTTGTTATTAACAATTAATAGCTATGTGTTGATTGTACTTAAGTTTACTTATCACACAAAATTTCTTCAAAAGTTGAAAGTGTTTTCTTATAAACAAATATAGCTATTTAATGTTTAGATTACATCTAAAATGGGTACTATATTTTCCAAAAAAAAATATTTTGAATTTATAATAAAAAACGGTTTTAGTCTTTTATCTTGTATTTTTCGACTTTTTGCTTTACTCTACAACGGTTGAACATAAAACACTGCTGGGTGTTAAATATCAGTTACATTTAAAAACACACTTCTTTACTTTGTCTCTGATATTTTTCAAATCCTTTCTAATATGCTGATTCATAAAATAGAAGAGGCAATTTCAGTTTTAATTCCAGGTCTTAAATATTATTTAACCCCTAAATGTTTAGGTTACAATGAAAAAAATTGTAATTTTGCATAGTTATTTCGTTTGAAATCAATCAAATTATTATACTAATCAAATAAAAACTATTTATTATGGCTTACGTAATTAACGAAGATTGCATCGCATGCGGTACTTGTATTGACGAATGTCCTGTAGATGCTATTTCTGAGGGAGATATATATGAAATCGACCCCGAAGCGTGCACTGACTGTGGTGCATGTGCAGAAGTATGTCCTACCGAAGCAATACATCCAGCATAAGGAAGCAATTTTTTCTATAGAAAAAATAGAAGGTCAGGATAATTCTTGACCTTTTTTTTTGGAGATATGTCATAAATAAATATACATCAATGTAGTCGGTTATCATTAAAATTTGGATGATTAAAAATAAATGATTACATAGTCTTAGAGAGCGAGTGGAAAATACTGCCTATAAGCAGATTTATGACTTCCTACTTATGATTTTTATTCACTTACAATTTTTTTAACAGAACAAACAATTACATGAAAAGAAGATTATTACAACAGAGTTTAGATTTATCTACTGAAATACATGCATTAATAGACCAAGTGCCCGAAGATAAAGCATCTGAGGATACTGAACAAGTAAAAACTCTGTCGTTGACGGTTCAAAGTCATCTTGTTAGATCTCAGAAGAGAGAGGCAGAAGAGCTATTAGAAACATTGGAGTCTGCACTAACTTCTATTACTGAATTGGAGACAAAAATGCTAGAAACAGTAAAACAAAGAAGACTTAAAAAAATGACTATTAATCCGATATTGGCCAAAATGAAAGAATTGGAGACTGATATTAAGGTTGTAGCAGGACAAAGAATTTAGTGTTTGCGTATAAAAAGATAGCTTATTGTTTATTATTGTGAAGTGCTACTAACTTTAGGCACTCTTCTTTTGAGAACAATAAGGCTTCATATTATTTATCAAGGAAAAGGTTGAACTTGTTTTTGTAACATAGGTCAGCCTTTTTTTTGTATAGATATTGTAGTTGATTCCTACATTTTTTTTGAGTATAACGTTTGCAAATATTATTTTCTCGTCTCAAGATTCAAATTCTTTTTTTACGCAAACTCAACCTTATGTCTATGAGAAAATAAATTTCCGTCTCTAACGAGGTTTTCTTTTATGAGGTTCACATTATCTTCAAGTTTTGATTTATGTCAATTTGTAAATAATAAGGGCTTGTTTTTTACGATTCACTTTAATAAGCACCGTATAACAGGTGGAAATCAAATTGTAGGCCTACAATTGCGCGTTCAACTGTTGAAAATGCAATCTACAGTCGTGGAAATGTTTTGAATCACTAAAACTGCTCATCTGAATGGCAACTATTGAAGATAAAAGACATGAAAGTAGAAAAAGCTGCCTAAGATTGAAAAATAAACTGATGAAAAGAAAATCTCACGACTGGAATTAGATTTTTATGACCTGAATAAGCAATAAATGGGCAACAAAATGAGAATTATGTGTTTTCAAACATTTTGTAGGCCGTGGATGCAAGTTTCAACTGTTTCAAACATTTTGTATGCGTACAAAATGTTTGAAAAAAAGATACATCAATAAAACAGCTCACTATAAACAATTAGTTAGATTGAGAAATAAAACACAAACTAACACATACTTTTGTGTGAAACTAAATAGGCCCATAAATATTATATTCACACAATAAAAGAGGCTGTACATCTTTGGGTATACAGCCTCTTTTATTCTGATCAGTGCTCAGTTAATATTATAAATAGCACTACTCTTTCTCTGTTGAATATTGTTTCTTTAATTTCTCTTTCAACTCTTCGGCCGATGGCATATCTCTGGGCTGAGGTTTAAGTGTTAGCTCATAAACTATTTTATCATTAAGCACCTCTATGGCTTTGTCAAAAGCTTTATCGGTTTTCAGGCTCTCTTCAATTGCTCCCTCTTTATAGTAGTATCTCTTCACTATCTCTGTAGAGATAAGTCTCTTAATCTCTCCTTTAAATGTTTCAAGATCTCTATCAAGATTTGGAACAAGCTTGTCTTCAAGAGCTTTAAATTCAGCAGCAGCAGTTTTCATATAACCTTCAAAATCCATCACTTCTTTTAGAGACTCAAGCGTATTTTCACTTATTCTGTCATATTCAAAATCAATTGATTTGACGTACTCTTTAAATTTTTCGTATTCGTGGTCAGAGAAAGTAAACTCTTTTATTGGAGCAATGCTGGGGTTGTTGTGTACCCATTGCGTAACGTAGTCAAAGATTACATTCTCGTTCATCAGATAGAAGGATATAGTGCCTGGTCTGGTTTCTTCAACGGTAATATCAGGAGTTATTCCCCCACCATCGCGTACCTCTCTTCCATTTTTGGTGTGAAACACAGTGGTGAGACTGTCGGGTATCCTACCAACACTTCCATCAGGGTTTCTATGTGTGTAATCAAGTGCTTGAATGCCACGTCCACTAGGTGTGTAATATTTTGCAGTGGTAACTTTCAAGCTTCCTCCAAATGGCAATTCTCGAACGGTTTGCACTAAACCTTTGCCAAAAGACCTGTCACCCACAACAACCGCTCTGTCTAAGTCTTGCAATGTGCCAGCCACAATTTCGGAAGCTGATGCTGATGAGTTGTCCACCATGATAACGAGTGGGATAATACTGTCAATTGGTTGTTCTGGTGTACGCAACACCCGATTCCATTGTTTTATTTTTCCTTTAGTAGAAACTACTTCTTGTCCTTTTGGCACAAAGATATTTACAATCCTCACGGCCTCTTCCATAATTCCGCCACCATTGCCACGTAAATCTAAGATAAGCGATTCTGCACCTTGTTCTTTTAGTTCAAGTACTGTGTTCTTCACTTCTTGTGCTCCATTTTCAGTGAAAGTGCCAAAGTGTATGTAGCCAATGTTGTTATCAACAAGGGCTGAATAGGAAACAGGGTGTATTGTGATTTTTTCGCGAACTACTTTAAATGTGTAATTCTTATTCTCTGCTGGTCGCTTAATTGTTATTTCCATGATCGATCCAGGTTTTCCTTTCAGTAAATCACTCACCTCTTGTACACTTGAGTTTCTAACATCTTCATTATCAATTTCAAGAATAATATCGCCAGCTATCAGGCCACTTTTATCGGCAGGAAGATTTTTGTAGGGTTCGTTTATTACTACACTGCTATCTTTATAAGAAATTACAGATCCAATGCCAGCATACTCTCCTGTAGTCATAAACTTCAGGTCGCCCATATCTTCTTCTGTTATATAATTTGTATATGGGTCTAGTTGTACGAGCATGGAATTTACTGTTTTGGTCACAACTTTATCAATATCAAGACTATCTACATAGAATAGGTCTATCTCTTTCAGTATAGTAGTTAGGATATCTATATTTTTGTTTATCTTAAAATATCTATCGCTGGTTGTAGGGTTTTGATTTGATGCGAATGATGATAGGCAGATAATTGTACTGATTACAATAAGAAATATTTTTTTCATTATAGAGTAGTTTTCGATGTGTTAGTATATTAGCTATCTTGATAAGATAACAAAGGAACTACTTTTTTACTAAATCAGCCTTCGGTTTTAGTTATATGTTTTTAAAATTACTACCTTTATGCCGTTTTTCAAGTACTCAATTTAGCTAATTTAGAACAAGCAACATGCGCTCATCTCTTCGATATGTGGTTTTGCCAGCCTTTGTGGCTTTAATTATTTTCTATATGACCTGTTTAGTGAATGTAGATTCAATTCCAGGTTCAAGACGTTTACTGCAATATGATAAGTTGGCTCACTTTTGTATGTTTTTCGGTCTTTCCGCAGTGGTTTATTTCGACTATTATCGGTTGCACAAAGGAAATCCAAGCAAATATCGGTGGCTTTTTTTTGGTTTAGTAATACCAGTCCTTTATGGAGGAGTCATTGAAATTGTTCAAGAACACTTTTTCTCAAGATCTGGAGATTGGATGGATTTTGTGGCAGATTTCTTGGGTTCGCTCAGTGCCACTGCTCTTGCATTTGTTTATTTGAAAACGAGACGGAAATAATATATCTCTTTTTATTTTATATGAATTTGATTATTATGCGATTAATATATTCTATAATAGCGGTTGGTTTGATATCGGTTCTTTTGTTTTCGTGTACACTCAAGAGCATGAAAGATCAGGAGGAGTCCAACAATGCACCAGCTTTACTTGATACTTCAGACTCATTGGCAGACGAGCGAGGCTATATAGTAGCAGTGGGTGATATAGCTCCCGACTTTGAAATGGAATTGCCAGATGGTACAAGCGTTACTCTCTCGTCCTTAAAGGGCAAAGTGGTAATGTTGCAGTTTACTGCTAGTTGGTGTGGGGTTTGCCGTAAAGAGATGCCATATATTGAAAAAGATATTTGGGCTAAACATCTTAACAACATAGACTTTGCATTGTATGGAATTGATAGGGAAGAACCAGTAGATAAAGTAAAAAAACTAATTGATAAAACGGGTGCTACTTATCCGATAGGTTTAGACCCTGATGCTGAAATATTCTCTTTGTTTGCTAAAAAAGAATCAGGGATAACGCGCAATATTATTATTGGAAAGGATGGCAAAATTGTAATGCTAACTCGTCTTTTCGAACTGGATGAATTCAATGAAATGGTGCAAATAATAGATAGTTTGCTAAATGTTTGATGCCGAAGTATAAATAATCAGATAACTATAGAGCTATGAAATACCAAGACCTTAAAATATTGGATGAATTAAGAGAGAAGGGGAGTATTACAGAAGAAGAATTTCAACGAGAAAAAACAAAAATACTTACAGAAGAAAACAATCGTTATTCGAGAATACATAACAAGCCTCTTTTTGGTATGCCGCAAAATACCTACCTAATGCTAATGCATTTGTCTCAATTTGCCAGTTGGCTCATCCCTTTTGTAGGCATAATTATACCTATACTTATGTGGACCACCAACAAAGACAACAATACAGAGGTGGATAGACATGGTAAAAATATTTTAAATTTCAATATAAGCTATGCTATCTATTTAGTAGTATTACTTATAATTTTAATAGGGATTCCTTTAATTATTATTTTACTTGCTGTTTTTGCAATAGCTATAGTTATAGCTTCAATAAAAGCAAGTAATGGAGAATATTGGGAGTATCCCCTCACTATAAAATTTATTAAGTAGAGTATGGAAGAAAATTCTTTGATAAAATATAATAACGTATCTTTGAATATAGAGGAAAATACTATCCTCAAAGATATAAGTTTTGAAGTAAAGCGAAATGACTTTATATACGTAATTGGCAGAGTTGGTTCAGGAAAAAGCACACTTCTGAAAAGTATTTATGCAGAACTCCCTATTGAGGAAGGAGATGCGTGGGTTTTCGACTATAATCTGGCAACACTAAAAAGAAAAAATATTCCTTTCTTACGTAGAAAGATAGGAATTGTATTTCAAGATTTCCAACTGCTGATTGATAGGTCTGTAGAGAAAAATCTTGAGTTTGTTTTGCGAGCAACTGGTTGGGAGAATAAAAAAGTTATAAAAGACAGAATCAATGAGGTGTTGGTGCAAGTGAACATGCAGAACAAAGCTTACAAGATGCCTCATGAGCTATCGGGTGGCGAGCAGCAGCGTGTAGTTATTGCTCGTGCACTGTTAAACTCACCCTCTTTAATACTAGCCGATGAGCCAACAGGAAATCTTGATCCTGAAACCGGCAATCAGATTGTGGCTCTCTTACATGCTATCTCAAAGAAAGAAACTGCGGTAATTATGTCAACCCACAACTACTCAATTGTTGAAAACTTTCCAGCTAAGATAATGAAATGCGAAAATATGGCTTTAATAGAAATGCATCCAAGCAAACAAGATACTGAGTTAGACAATTCAAGTCCTTTTTTAACAAGATAAATTGAAATCTCTCAGGTTGTTGACTATATTGAAATATTGCATCTTCATTTTAACTTTTATATGTTGTTCAAATTTTTAATAGAATTAAAAAAATG
>CAYTJC010000018.1:6451-13042 GCA_964437875.1 uncultured Dysgonomonadaceae bacterium | reverse complement strand
GTTCTTTATGTATTTGACTGAACATTAGATAATTATTCCGCTGTGTAATTATTGTCATGTACTAAGAATAAAAAGTCATCTGTATAAATTTAATTTTAAGATGGGCATTAAAATTATTGAATGTCAAGTAAAACTTATCTTAGGACTTACTAGTGATTTCCTGAATTGGCTGGGGTTTAACTAGCTTTTCTCTTACAACACCTCTTCCAACATCTCCTCCAACTTACTCATACTAATTCCCCTCTTCACAATTTTGCCATCTCTGTCAATCAATACTAAAAAGGGAATAGAACTAAATTGATAGGCACCCATCACCTCTTTGCCCGACCTGGGTGTGTGGGCCTGTGGCCAAGGCATGTTTTCTTCGGACAATGCTTTCAACCAACTCTCTTTTTTCTCATCAACTGACACAGCCAATATCTCAAATCCTTTACTTTCGTACTTGGCATACAGCTCTTTCAATCCAGGAATAGAACCTCTACAAGGACCACACCACGAAGCCCAAAAATCAATAAGCAAATATTTTCCTTCAAATTGCTTGAGGTTCTCTTTTTGTTTGTCATCTGCCAAAAAGTAAGTAAAAGTTGGTGCAGACGCGCCCACTTCCACTGCTTTCATTCTTTCCGCTTTCAATGCCACCTCTTTTTTGTATTTCACATAAGGTGCATAGTCAGATTTATTCTTCTCAAAAGAAGCAATCATCCCTTCTTTCACCTCTTTATCTTTAACGCGCGATAGAAGAGAAACCGCACTATTGAGATGAGCATAATGCTTACCCAAATAGTTTATATTATGATCGCCAGCATCATACACTTCATCGTAAGCATTGGTTACATAATCTTTCCACTCGTCACTCGAACTTAGACTAGCAGCATACATCGTTCCCCCAGCCTTTATCATTGCTTGATAATTGCGGAAATCGAAAAAGCTGATCCAGTTCATCAGTTCATTATTCGGCCCCGATGATTCAATGTGACGGTAAGGAGGGTTTTTCATTTTCACTTGTGCCGTGTCTTGACCACGAAAGTTTAATTCAATATCTTCATCTTCGCCCCAAAAGTTCACCATCTCCCAATTCTGACAATTAACTGTATATACCCCTGGCCCTGGCAAGGTTACTTTCTTCTCAAATGTATTATCGTCATTCAAAATCAATGAATCAACAATTATTTTCTCGGCATTATCTCGGTAAAAGATATTGATATTGAAACGATCATCAGGAAACTCAACAGTCCCCTTCACAGTTATTACACTTTGTTGTGAAAAAAGAGAAGTTGCGTAAATAAAAACTGAAATTAAAACTAGAATATTCTTTTTCATAATAGGTAATTTGCATGCTTTAATCCAATATAAAGCGGATGATAAAAAATTAAGCCACAAACTTAATCATTAATTTGCATTCATATTATAGAAGCAGCTAGATATTCATCATCACAGTTATTTACGAACTTCTTTTTTTTCGCAATGCCATATCAATATTTTTTGTACTTTAGTGGCATAGAGTTTTAGTTAATTGCTAGAAGACGCCAGTTTATTTAAATGCAGTTCCTTTTTTATAGGTTCCCCCCTCTAAAATCGAACTTGATAGCAACTAAATTGTTACACGATATTAAACAGTCTTTGCATAATATCTCTCCAGTATAAAACCTGAAAAACCTCAAGAAATTGAGTATTTCATTGCAAACACTAATTAAAGCTCTAATCAAAGACAAAGAATTGTTGCAACTAAAAAAAACAATGTATATATGGACGATTTTTCATTTGTTGCCAATAGCGATATCTCATCTATGGAAGAGTTATATCGTAAATACACAGAGAACCCAGAATCAGTAGATTCAAGTTTCGCGTCTTTCTTCAAAGGATTCGACTTTGCCATGAAAAACTTTCAACCCACATCGGGAAAAGTAATTAGCAAAGAGTTCAATGTAATTAGTCTCATTCATGGCTACCGCCAACGAGGACATTTTTTCACTAAAACAAACCCAGTACGCAACAGGCGACAATACACGCCCACACTAGCTATTGAAAATTTTGGATTGGAACCCGATGATCTCGAAACAGTTTTTGAAGCAGGCACACAAATTGGCATTGGTGCTGCCAAGCTGAAAGATATTATAGAACATCTAGAAGCTACTTATTGTCGATCAATTGGCGTGGAATACCTATATGTGCGTCGCCCTGAGGTAATAGATTGGCTGAAAGAAAGAATGGAGTCAACACGCAACGAACCTGTGTTTGATGTAAATCAGAAGAAGAACTTTTTTCATCAATTAAAACAAGCAGTCAACTTTGAGGATTTCATTCACAAAAAATTCGTAGGACAAAAGCGTTTCTCACTCGAAGGAGGTGAAGCACTTATCACAGGTCTTTACTCCATTATTCGTAAAGGTGCTTCTTTTGGAGCAGAAGAATTTATCATTGGCATGGCCCATCGTGGAAGATTAAACGTATTGACCAATGTGCTAGAGAAACCCTATCGCAATGTATTCAAAGAGTTTGTTGCACAAGACTATGACGAAAGCGTTACACTTGGTGATGTGAAATATCACTTGGGATTCAACAAAAAAGTAACCCTAGACGATGGCAAAGAAGTAAACCTTGCCCTCCTACCCAATCCATCACACTTAGAGACAGTTACTCCTATAGCAATTGGGCTTACTAGATCGCGCATAGATCATGCTTACAATCACGATTACGACAAGGTTGTGCCCATCGTCATTCATGGTGATGCAGCTATAGCTACACAAGGAATTATGTATGAGGTGGTGCAAATGGGTACTTTAGACGGTTACAAATCGGGGGGAACCATCCATGTAGTAGTCAACAATCAGGTTGGTTTTACAACCAACTACATCGAAGCTCGCTCAAGCACCTACTGTACAGATATAGCCAAAGTTACACGCAACCCCGTGTTTCATATAAATGGCGATGACACAGAGGCAGTAGCCTATGTGTTTGAATTGGCAATGGAATATAGACAAAAGTTCAATACAGATGTCTTTATCGATATACTTTGCTACCGCAAATATGGACACAACGAGGGCGATGAACCTCGCTTCACCCAACCACTGCTCTACAAAACAATAGCCAAGCATCCCAATCCTCTACAGGTATATGCTGCACAACTTCAAAAAGAGAATGTACTTTCGGCCAAAGAAGCACAAGGCTTCATTGAAGAATACAACAACCTTTTAGAAGAAGAACTAACTGCCTCTAAAGAGATTGATAAAGTATCTATTCCTCGATTTATGCCCGATTTATGGTCTTCGTTTCCATTTGCAGAAGATGATGACTTTAAACATCCCATTGACACAAGTGTTGCGCAAGAGACCATCGATAGACTCTGGCAAGATATGAACCAAGTGCCTAAAGACAAATTGTTCTTCCAGAAAGTGCACAAGATTCTAGACGATCGACAAAAAATGTATGATAGTGGGAAGCTAGATTGGGCTATGGGCGAACTATTGGCTTATGCCTCTCTGATTAATGATGACTACCCAGTAAGAGTAAGTGGTCAAGACAGCGAACGTGGCACATTTGCCCATCGTCATGCCAGTTTTGCACAAGAAGATGTGCGCGAAAGATATATGCCTTTGCGAGACTCAGGTAAATTTAAAGCCCCCTTCACTGCCTATAACTCACCTTTGTCTGAATATGGCGTATTGGGCTTTGAGTATGGCTTTGCACTAGGTGTGCCCAACGGTCTCACTATTTGGGAAGCACAGTTTGGCGACTTCCATAATGTAGCACAAGTAATAATTGACCAATACATAAGTTCGGCCGAAGAAAAGTGGGGCGTTTTAAATGGCTTAGTGCTCTATCTTCCTCATGGATATGAAGGCCAAGGCCCAGAGCACTCCAGTGGAAGAATTGAAAGATTTCTCACTATGTCTGCTCGCAACAATATGCAGGTAATGAATTTTACCACTCCTACCAATCTTTTTCATGCACTCAGAATGCAGATGATGCGGAACATTCGATTACCCATGATAGTATTCACTCCCAAAAGCTTGTTGCGTCATCCTAGATGCATATCTTCAGTTGCAGATTTGGCCGAAGGAGGTTTTCAAGAAGTGATAGACGACACTGAAGTGGATGTGGACTCAGTAACCCGATTGGTATTTTGCACAGGAAAGATATACTATGAACTACTAGAAAGAAAAGAAGAACTGAAAGCACGCAATGTAGCGTTAGTTCGCATAGAGCAGTTGCATCCTTTCCCTCAAGATAAAGTAGATGCCATTATTGCCAAATACTCATCGGCAATACTCACCCTTTGGGTGCAAGAAGAACCCGAAAACATGGGTGCTTGGACCTATATCAATAGGATGATGAAAGAACACAGCATTGTTCCCATTGCTCGTTTGGCTAGCGCTAGCCCAGCAACAGGACTTGCCAAGCTACACACTTTGGGACAAGAAGAGATTGTAAACAAAGTATTCAAACCATGCCATTGCCACAAACAGTTGCCCTATTGCAACTTAGACTGCGTGGAGGGCAAGAGTCGCGAAGAGATACTGAAACAGCATCATTACTTTACCGATACAGCTAGATTTTCTATTTAAGAGAAGCTACATATAGTATATGAGAAATAATAATTTAAGTCACACTACAAGTTAACTATACTAAGATATGATTATAGAAGTAAGAGTACCATCGCCAGGAGAATCGATTACAGAGGTAGAACTGGCAGCTTGGACTGTAAAAACAGGAGACCTCGTGCAAAGAGATCAAGAGTTAGCCCTCATAGAGTCTGACAAAGCAACACTACCACTAATGGCACCAGAAGCTGGGAAGATAGAAATACTAATACCTGAGGGCGAGATGGTGAAAGTGGACTCAGTAGCGTGCAAAATAGACACATCGGTAGATGTGCCTAGTGAAAAACCCGAAGAAACTGATGCTACTGCTGTGGACAAACAGATAGAGGAAGAGAAAAAAGAGGTGAAAGAGAAGGAAGACAAAGCTGATGCCAAAGAGGAAGAACAAGGCAAAGACACTACTCCAACGGGCGCAGACAGCGAAATGGGAGAAAAGGATGCCACTGATACCCCAAACAAAACAGCAGCAAAGTCTTCGCAAGATTTATCGCAAGTACGCATGACTCCACTGGCCCGCAAAATGATGGACACTGAAAAGATTAATGTGGAAGACATCATCAAAGGACTCAAAAGAATTTCGTCAGACGAAGTGAGTGCTGTATTGAGCAATAAAATACAAGCAGGAAACACAGAAGAGCCAACATCATCTTCTGCACTTAGTGAAAGAACCATTGAGCGTGAAAAAATGAGCCAGCTGCGCAAACACTTAAGCCAACGATTGGTACAAGTGAAAAACGAAACTGCCATGCTTACTACTTTCAACGAAGTGGATATGCAAAGCCTAATGGACCTGAGAAAGCAGCACCAACCAGCGTTTGTGAAGAAGTATGGCTACAAGATTGGGCTTATCTCTTTTTTCCTAAAAGCTTCTGCTTTGGCACTCAAGCTTCACCCAAAAGTGAACAGTCAGATGGAAGGCGAAGAGATACTTCACCCTTCGTATGTAGATATTTCTGTGGCAGTACAATCTAAAAAAGGATTGATGGTGCCTGTTATTCGCAATGTTGACACCCTCAGTTTGGCAGAAATAGAATCGGAGCTCAAGCGCCTTGCAGACAAAGCCTTATCGGGCAGAATAAGTATGGACGAAATGACGGGTGGAACATTCACTCTCACCAATGGTGGTGTGTTTGGTTCTATGATGTCTACCCCTCTCATCAATCCTCCACAATCGGGCATCATTGGTATGCACAATATTGTAGATCGACCAATGGCGGTGAACGGACAGGTGCAAATTCGCCCCATGATGTACATTGCTCTGAGCTATGACCACCGCATTATAGATGGAAAAGATGCAGTGGGCTTCTTAGTGGATGTGAAAAAGATGATTGAAAATCCAAACTCTATGTTGCATGGAGGTAAGGATGAAGGTAAGAGACTACTAGGACTTTAGCATTGTGAAATATGTAGAGACGGAATGCATTCCGTCTCACTCTTAGAAAAAGTAAATAATGAAAACGGAGAGTCGTAAGTGTGAAGTTCATAAACTTTGTCACTTACGGCTTCTTTATTTAATTACCCTGTATAGGTGGAGGCTCCTTTTTGTTTGGGTTATTTAATCTATACATCAGGTTATATTTCGTCTGTCTTTTTTTCCATCTATCTTTAGCATATTTCTGCATGTCGGTTATGGTATCTTTTTCATCAACAATCTCGAGACCCAGCAATGTCTCGATAACATCTTCCATTGTCACAATTCCATCTACCCCCCCATATTCATCTAAGATTAAGGCAATATGTTCTTTTTTCTCCAACAGATTCTCCCACAATGTGAAAAGGACAATAGTATTGGGTACTGCCACAATCTCTCGCTTAATATCTTTCAACTTCAATTCGTGTTTGTCTTCTGCCAACTTCTCAAAAACTTCTTGAGTGAAAATATACCCTGTAATGTTTTCCTCATCTTCTGAATATATAGGGATACGAGAGAACTTCAAAATATCTTTATTCTTGAAGAAATCACTCAAATATAGCTCTTCATCAGCAATAG
>CAYTJC010000018.1:3593-6351 GCA_964437875.1 uncultured Dysgonomonadaceae bacterium | reverse complement strand
AAAATATCTTTATTCTTGAAGAAATCACTCAAATATAGCTCTTCATCAGCAATAGCAACAACAACCCTTGGAGTCATTATCTCTCTTGCTTTCACATTCTTAAGCAAAAGTATATTTTGAATTATTTTGTGTTCTTTGCTTGAAAAAAGACCCTCGTCGGCTCCTATATCTGCCATCACTGCCATCTCCTCTCTACTAGTAGTTTGACTTGGACTGTTTTTTGCAATTAACTTTGTTATAAATGCTGACATAACAACTAGTGGATAAGAAATAATTATCATTATACGCATAATTTTAGCCGAAACCCTCGATAATCTTTTCCAATAGATTGCTCCAATAGTTTTTGGAATAATCTCTGAAACCACCAATATCAAAACTGTTAAAACAGCAGAAACAAGTCCAAAATATGCATCTCCAAAAACCACAGAAGCTTGTGCTCCTACTCCAGCGGCACCCACTGTATGTGCTACTGTATTTAATGATAAAATAGCAGATAATGGTTTATCAACATTAGTTTTTAAATCAATAAAACTTTTTGCCCACGCACTTCCACGCCCCTGCTTTACAATAAGGAAGGAAATAGGCGTAGAAAGAAGCACTGCCTCCATTATGGAACAGAGAAATGAAACAAATAGAGCTAAAAATAAATAAGCGAACAACAATATCATGATTTTCTTTTTAATTTAGAATAACAAAACAGTCTTTTTAAATTATGAACCCATTGTTCCATGATTGCAATAATGGGTTAGGGGTTGTTTATTTGCAACAAATATACTAGTATTCAATCAATAATAATTAAAATAGTTACCTATTTTATCGTATTGCAAATGCTAGTCCATAGCTCAGATGGCGCAAATAAATATCTGCACTCACTGAGGTTTAGCACTTTCAATGATCCTCTTTATCTAGTTTTAAAATTTTTAAGCCAACACCTAAAAGAAGAACGGAAACTGGTATTATTAGAAAACTCCATTTCAAATTCTGCGTATTTTCAATTACGAGCTCAAGGAAAATAACAAAAAGGATAATAATTATAACCTCTGCAAGTATATTCTTCAGGTGTCCAATATTGGGTATATGTATCCAATTTAAGACTCCGCTACTCTTACTATTATTGTTAGAGATAAACAGAGAGAAAACACCGAAAGCAAAAATGAAAAGTGCCAAAGCTATTAAGAATGGGTCTAATGCTTTCATCATATATATATTGTTGCATTATCAGTGAAGTGCAAACTATCAATTCCTTGTGGAATATAATCGAAAAACATTATATTAATTGCTTTATACGTTTTCCATGCACCAATAAAAAAAAGGAGCAAAGAACCTATAAGCGAACACACAATTGCCACTAAACTAAAGTAGCGAAAAAGATTGAATGGTTTCTTCATACTATTAATATTTATCGTTATTATTTTTTGCTAGCTCGAGAATTTTTGTAAGAAAAGATGTGTTGCGAAGAAAAATTGTTTATTATCCTACCTTCCTATTTGTGACTAACGAGGTATGGTTAGTTGTTTATAACAAAACTTGTTTTCACAAGATACTCATTAATCTTACTAATCCGTTGTTCATCCATTTCTAAAATTACACACTTTTAGAACTCACAAAATATATTGTTGATAGAAGCCTTTACCTAGCTCATCTTTTTTTGAGTTGCAAAAGCTAGACTAACATCTCTACCCTCTCCTTAACCTCCTCCACCGTTCGCCCACAATGATGAGCAATGTCCTTCAAAGTAATATCGTCGTTATACATCAATATCAGTTCTTTGTCCAGATCGTCAGTCCAAGGTTGCTGAACTTGGCTATATTTTAGTGTTGCTTCGTCTAAAGTAATATCTTGCACTCTTTCAAGATATTTACGCTCTGTTCTGTAGGGTACAAAACTAGTTGTTTGCAATCGGTTATTGTCTTCATTGTCACTCTTAAAAGATTTCATCACAAGAATTTTTGAAGAATGTGGATAGTCTTTGGGCATCAATGTCTTGGGAACATACACCCTGTTACGTGTGCGGGTGATGGCTACATAAAGCAAATTAATCTCTTCATTTGTTTGAGTAGGACTATATCTATTCTCCTCACTGTTATTCTCTTTTTGCTTTATCAATACGCCTTCCGACACAAAATCGTTTACAATCTGAACCACGTCATACTCCATTCCCTTGCTCCGATGGACGGTAGAAAAAACTATCTCCGCTTCTGCCTTATTATCCACATGTTTGTCTTTAATGGATTGTATGATAGAAGGAATTTCATTGCCATACTCCTTCACAATATCAACCATCATGGCAAGCTCTCTATCTTCAGTTTTCTCAATATAATCTACAAGCTCTTCAATGTTATTCATTTTCTTTATGAGCTTATCCTTTACCAAATAATGATTCTTGTTGCAAAGACTCAACACATCATAGAGCGAAGCGCCATCAACTGCATAGGTATAGGAGTGTATATTACCCTCGAAGTAGAGGCGTTTCACTTGTCTTTTTTCGGTAACATACTCTATGGCTTTGACCAACAATCCCAGATTGGTGCGAGCAAGCACAGCTTTAGTTTTAATATTACTGCTACACCCCACTCCATCAATAGAGGTAGCAGTAGGTATATCAATATATTTTTTCATTTCTATCACCCTGACAGCCAAGTTAGCAATATCCTGATTGAACCGAAAACTGGTGGTAAGAGAATACGTCTTAAAGTTTACCATTTCAAGTGAATTTACGGCATAGCGCCAACTATAAATCTGCTGATGCGTGTCGCCC